>CAZIKJ010000105.1:0-3465 GCA_964539685.1 uncultured Pelistega sp. | reverse complement strand
GCTTAAATCCTTGCCTGGATTCTGTTGTCTATACACAGACTCCATGGCATTCACAAAATCATCGCAGGTGACAGCTTGTCCATCGTGACGGCGAAAGTACTCGTCCATGCCGGCACGAAATCCAGCTTCCCCTAATAAGGTATGTTGCATGCGAATGACTTCAGCACCTTTTTCATAAATTGTTGCGGTGTAGAAATTTGATATCTCTTGGTAATTCTCAGGACGAATTGGGTGTGCCATAGGACCCGCATCTTCAGGGAACTGAGCGGCACGTAGGCGGCTTACATCGTCAATACGCTTTACGGCGCGGGCGCTTTGGGCTGCTGCCTCAGACAGTCCTTGCGCCATCATGTCTGCCGAGAACTCCTGGTCACGAAATACGGTCAGGCCTTCCTTTAAGCTTAACTGAAACCAGTCGCGACAGGTAATGCGATTACCAGTCCAGTTGTGGAAGTATTCATGACCGATAACTGATTCAATATCTTCGAAGTTAGCATCGGTGGCGGTCTCTGGGTCAGCCAGGACATAAGCGGCATTAAAAATATTCAAGCCCTTATTTTCCATGGCACCCATATTAAAGTCACGCACCGCGACGATCATAAAGCGGTCGAGGTCTAACTCTAAGCCAAAGCGTTGTTCATCCCAGCGCATAGAGCGCTCAAGGCAATCCAAGGCCCATAAAGTTTGTTCGCCATTGCCACGATCACTATAGACTTGTAAAAGTACTTCGCGACCACTCTGCGTTAGGCTGGTTTTCTCGCGAATATCAAAGTCACCAGCCACTAGTGCAAAGAGATAGCTTGGCTTTAAAAATGGATCGTGCCAGACGGCTTGATGTCGGCCATTACCCAAGTCCTGGGTCGATACGAGATTGCCATTTGAGAGTAAATAGGGGTAGAGCGTCTTGTTAGCCTCAAGCGTGACAAAATATTCACTCATCACATCAGGACGGTCTGGGAAGAAGGTAATCCGACGAAAGCCTTCAGCCTCACATTGGGTAAAGAAACTCTGGCCGGAAACATACAGACCCATTAAGGTGGTATTGTCCGCAGGGGAACACGTTGAAATGATTTTTAACTCAAACTGCCCTTGCAAATTCTTTAAAATCAGTTGATTATCCGCATAACTATAATCATCAACGCGCTCACCATTAAGATAGATATGCTCTAACTGAATATCTTCGCCGTCTAGGATTAAGTCTTGCATCTGCGATTGCTTGGCACTAATTTGCATGGTGTTAGTAACACGTGTCAGTGCAGGCTCTAACTCAAAATGTAAGTCCACCTTGCTAATCGCAAAGGGATAGGCTTGATAATCGTGACGGTAAATAGTTTCGGAGCGAGTAGACATTTTTTAACTTTAGCGTTGAGAAAAACAGTTTATTATAGGTGATATGTATTTATTTTGAGTGCGCTTAGGTAAAATCTAGCGTGAGTACGTAGTGCTTCAGCAGTGGAAACTTCGTAAAGAGTCTACGTTATTAGGAGATTGAGATGTCTTTTTGGCAAAAGGCGAAGCGTGTTTCGCTCAGTATGTCGGTGCTCGCATTAGCTGCATGTAGCACGACCAATACCTTTACAACGCAAGTGAATGTGTTCCAGGATTGGCCAAGCAATGCACAAGGCAAGTCGTATGCCTTCAGCAAGAATGTTGAACAAAATCTTGAGCTGAAAACCTATGCCGAAGCGATTGCACAACAGATGTGGCGTACAGGTCTAGAACAAGCGATCAATCCTCAACGCGCCCACTACTTAGTGGACTTCGATGTTCGTGTTGAAGAACGTGAACAAATTGTGCAAGATGTCTATAATGACCCATGGATGTTCTCTCCTTATTTCGGCTGGAATAACTTTGGCTGGGGTGGGGGACCTTGGTATGGTGGCATGAGCATGATGTATACACCACGTGTGTCGACATATCCAGTGCGTTATAATCGCTATGCCTTAGATTTGAAAATTAGCGAGAAAGCAGGCAGACCTGTGTATCAAGCGACCGCAGTTGCTGACTCAAGTCGTAGCGTGTTAAGCCAAGTCATGCCGTTTTTAGCAGCTTCTGTCTTAGATGATTTCCCCTTGGCTAATGGTCAAGTGAAACAAATCACGTTCGATTTAGATGCTAGCAATAAAGCGAATATTCCGACTAAGCATGTACCCAAAGCTAAGGTGAATTGAGATTAATATACTAGCGAACTTGAGTGTTCTTAAGGTAGAAACAAGCGGTTGTTAAAGCAAGCGGTTTCTCTTCATGAGCGTTCGGTTCGCTTCGTGCGAAGTTTTAGGCTTTTGAGAACCAGCCCTTGGTTCTTGCAAACCTCTTAATGATTGAAAGCGTATAAATTGATGATGAATAGTAGTACAGCAAATATGGCAAATAGCGCTCCACTTGAGGTGGCCCAAGCGCTCCTACTTGAGCCACATGGTTTACAGGATCGCCACTTAGCGCGAGCCTTAGCGGATATTTTTAGCCATAAAGCAGATTATGCCGACTTATACTTCCAATATACCCGTAGCGAGAGTTGGGGATTGGAAGAGGGAATCGTTAAAACGGGTAGTTTTAGCATCTCTCAAGGGGTCGGTGTGCGTGCTGTTGCGGGTGATAAGACTGCATTTGCCTATTCCGATGAGCTTTCACCTAAAGCTTTATTAAAAGCCGCAGCGGCCGTGAAGACCATTGCGCGACAAGGTCAAGGTAAGGCGAAGATTGCCAAAACCTTGCCTGAACCACATAAATTATATGCGCCGATTGATCCTACGGGTAGCGTAGATACCTCTGATAAGATTGCTCTATTAGAGCGTGTTGAGCAGCTCGCACGGGCCAAAGACTCGCGCATTGTGCAAGTGATGGCAGGCCTAGGCTCTGAGTATGATGTAGTGATGGTGGCTGGTAGTGATGGTCGCTTACAAGCTGATATCCGTCCTTTAGTACGCCTGTCGCTTACTGTGATTGCCGAATCTAAGGGGCGTCGTGAAGTGGGTAATTCAGGCGGTGGCGGTCGTTTAGGTTTGAATTATTTTACTGAGGAGTTACTTCAGTCGTATGTCGATAAAGCGGTCTCTGAGGCCTTGGTGAATCTTGAGGCGAAAGCTGCTCCAGCGGGTGAGATGACTGTGGTTTTAGGCAGTGGTTGGCCAGGCATTCTGCTGCACGAGGCGGTGGGGCATGTTCTTGAGGGCGATTTTAACCGTAAGGGTTCAAGCGTATTCTCAGGTCGCATTGGTGAACGTGTGGCCTCTAAGGGCGTCACCGTGGTAGATGATGGCACGATTGCTGACCGCCGTGGTTCATTGAATATGGACGATGAAGGCAATCCAACGCAGCGTAATGTGTTGATTGAGGATGGTATCTTACGTGGCTATATGCAAGACACCATGAATGCTCGCCTGATGAAGACTGCAGTGACGGGTAATGGTCGTCGCGAGTCTTATGCCCATTTGCCTATGCCACGTATGACCAATACCTTTATGC
>CAZIKJ010000104.1:0-6414 GCA_964539685.1 uncultured Pelistega sp. | reverse complement strand
GGATTGCTGGGCGCTTTGATATGCGCCAAATCGTCTCGGAAACACGTCAATTACCTGATTCTTATTTTAAGGGTCTAAATTTCTTATTGAATGAGGACCATGATCAGGCGATTGATGCTTTCGTAGAAGTGGCCAAGTTAGATACGGAAACTACAGAGTTGCATTTTGCCTTAGGTAGTTTATTTCGTCGTCGTGGTGAAATTGAACGTGCTATACGGGTACACCAAAGCCTTTTGAATCGTGCAGATTTAGCCGCACAAGATCAGGCACAAGCACGCTATGAATTGGCACAGGATTTTTTTAAAGCGGGTATGTTTGATCGTGCGGAAGCGGGCTTTTTACAAGCGATACAAGACAAGCCGTATGCAGTGGCAGCGACGCGTGCCTTAATTCGAATTTATGAGGCTGAACATAATTGGCCGAAAGCTATCGAAGCGGTAGAAAATTTACAAAAGCTCTTAGCTGAGCCTGTACCGCAGGTCGTTCATTATTATTGTGAGTTAGCAGTGCAAGCTCTAAGTAGTAAAACTGCGAATATTGAGCGTGCTCTCAATGAGCTGAAGCAGGCGGAGCATATTGCACAAGATTTGGGTTCGAAACAGGGTTCGCAAGCTAGGATAGCGATGATTTATGCGCATATCGCACGTGTGCAAGAACAGTGGCAACAAGAGCGCGAGTATCTGCAGCAGGTGTTACAGAATAATCCAGAGTTTGTGGGTTTAATCGCCCAGGATTTTATTGAGAACTATGTACGCCAAGATCAGGGGCAAGAAGGTATTGCTATCTTACAAGCGCATTATCGTGAGTATCCTTCTTTAGACTTATTTAATGTGATTTTCAAGTATTTGCGTACGCATGAGCAGGGCAAGCAAGCATGGGCTTTTGCGCGTGAGTCTTTATCTGTATCGCCCTCGCTTTTAGGCTTGGATAAATTGCTGGAAGTGGAATTGGCTGCAGAGCAAGAGGTAACAACCTCTCTATTGCCTGATTTGCAATTAGATTTATTGCGCAAGATGATTCATAAGCATTCACAGCGCTTAGACCGTTACGCGTGCCGCCAATGTGGTTTCCAAGCACGTGCTTTCTACTGGCAGTGTCCAGGGTGTAACGCATGGGAAACTTATGCACCTAAGCGCTTGGAAGAATTATCATGAAACCTTTTCCACTTGAACGCATTCAAGATACAAGAATCTTAGTGGTTGGTGATTTGATGCTAGATCGCTACTGGTTTGGCGAGGTAGATCGTGTTTCGCCTGAGGCGCCTGTGCCCGTAGTGCGTGTAGTGCGTCGTGAAGATCGTTTGGGCGGTGCAGCCAATGTGGCGCGTAATATTTGTGCGCTAGGTGCTAAGGCTAGCTTAATCGGTATTGTTGGTCAAGATGAAGCGGGTGAGCAAATCCAATACTTAGCCGATGAAGCGGGTATTAATACTCAGCTGATTACCGATCACACCATTAATACCACCTTGAAGATGCGTGTTTTGGGGCGCCAACAACAATTATTACGGATTGATTTTGAATATCCGCCAAGTGCTTTAGCATTAAATCATCTTGATGAGAAAATAAGTAGCTTGATCAAAGAGCATGATGTGATTGTGCTCTCTGACTATAATAAGGGTGCTCTAACACGTGTGCAAGCGATGATTAGTCTGGCCAAGCAGTATGGTATTCCAGTCTTAGTCGATCCCAAAGGTACGGACTATGGCCGCTATACCGGTGCTTCTTTATTAACCCCGAATCGCTCTGAAATGCAGCAAGCTGTGGGTAGTTGGGCAGATGAAGCTGAGCTTGAACATAAGTCTGAGCAATTGCGTCAGGAACTCGCTCTAGATGCTTTATTGATTACGCGCTCTGAGCAAGGTATGACCTTGTTTGATGCAGCGGGTCGCCATCATGTCGATGCACAAGCGCAAGAAGTTTATGATGTCTCTGGCGCTGGGGATACGGTTCTTGCTACCTTGGCCAGTTCTCGTGCCGCAGGCTTGTCATGGGAAGAGGCGATGTTATGGGCAAATAAGGCCGGTGGTATTGTCGTCGGTAAATTAGGGACATCAATTGTCACAGCAGAGGAATTATTATGATCGTTGTAACAGGAGCCGCTGGCTTTATTGGTAGTAATATTGTCAAAGGCTTAAACCAGCGTGGAATTACAGATATTATCTGTGTGGATGAACTGACAGATGGAAACAAATTCCTTAATTTAAGTGACTGTCAAATTTATCACTATATGGATAAGGATGATTTTCGTCAGGCTGTACGTGAGGATAGCTTACCTGTTATTGATGTCATTATTCATCAGGGCGCATGTTCAGATACCACAGAGCGAAATGGTCGCTTTATGATGGATAATAATTACCAAGTGACCTTGGAGTTGTTCGAATACTGTCAAGCTAAGGCGGTCCCTTTTATTTATGCTTCAAGTGCCGCTGTCTATGGCGCAGGTCCTAATTATGTTGAAGCGTTAAGTAATGAAGCACCGCTGAATGTTTATGGTTATTCTAAGTTTCTCTTTGATCAAGTTGTGCGTCGTCGCTTCGCTGGTTTGACTGCGCAAGTGGTGGGTTTGCGCTACTTTAATGTCTATGGTCCACGTGAACAACATAAGGGTCGTATGGCTTCAGTGGCCTACCATAATATGGGTCAATTCAAACAGAACGGCTATTTACAATTGTTTGGCGCTTATGATGGTTGGGGCAATGGTGAGCAAAGCCGCGACTTTATCAGTGTTGAAGATGTGGTCAAAGTAAATTTATTCTTCTTGGATAATCCTGATAAGTCGGGCATCTTTAATTGTGGTAGTGGCAGAGCTCAACCATTTAATGATGTTGCTCGTGCGGTTGTGTCTCATCTAAGCGGCAAGGACATCAGCTTAGAAGAGATGGTGCAACGCGACCTATTGCGCTATATCCCATTCCCTGAAGATCTCAAGGGGCGCTATCAGAGCTTTACGCAAGCTGACTTAAGCGCCTTACGTGCCATCGGGTATCAAGATGAGTTCCTCGATGTGCATACAGGCATTGGACGTTATATTGATGTTTTAAATTCAAAATAATATCATAAAGCCTCGCGTTCTTGTAATGCTGAGGTTCTTGTCGATCTTGTCACAGAAGTGGTGAGTAGGCTTATTTATAAGAGCGGACATTCACCAAAGATTGCTCGTCAGAGATTGAGCGCTTAAGGATAACTTAAGCGCTTTTTCTATACGTATTTCTTCGCATGGATATTTCGTTTATCAATAATACTTGTATTCCAGCTTAATTGCTAAGATAGGTTTTTTTGCGCCCGTATTACCGCACTGAGCATGTGGTATTCATATGTAGTTCTTAGGGTAGCGCGACCGCAAAAGTGCCTAATTTAGCCACCAGGAATATATTTATGCAGATATTACGTCAGATAATGCTCAGTTGTTTTTTGCTGCTAATCAGTACGGTAGTCAATGCCGTAGAGCTTAACTCAGCGAGTGCTCATCAATTAATGAGCTTAAAAGGCATAGGTGAAAAAACAGCTCAAGCGATTTTACAAGAACGGCAGAGAGCGGGGCCATTTATTTCTTTAGAGGATTTTTCGATTCGTGTGAAAGGAATTGGTAAAAAGCGATTGGATAATTTAGTCAAGCAAGGGCTTCACATCAGTCCGACTTCGGTGCCACACGAACACCTGATAAGCACTGTCACTCACTCAAAAGATTCAAGAACACATGCCAATGCAACTGATGGTGTCAGTCACCGCATCACTGAACATGCGGTGCATTTTATACAAAGCACGAATAATCAGGCTACTATCAATCAGGCTATTACTCAGCGCTCAGGCTCCGGGCGGATAAAAACTCAGCGTCAAAAAGCAGGTAGTGCGCAGACTGATCTTGCGGAACCTAAATTAATTAAACCGCCGCGTTAAGTACTGTGAAGCCGCATTAGGCGCGCTAAATATAGGGATTTTCGTAAAATAAATAGCCTAAGTTTTGCACTTCTGGTTATAATCTTAGCACTATGAGTAATCTTCACTACCCCACTATTGAGCAGACCATTGGCAATACGCCATTGGTTCGACTGCAACGTATTGCCGCTAGCTTATTGGCTGAACGCGGTAATGTTATTTTGGCTAAACTTGAAGGTAATAATCCAGCAGGATCGGTTAAGGATCGTCCAGCGATGTCAATGATTCGCGTGGCTGAAAAAGCAGGGCATATTAAGCCTGGGGATACCTTAATTGAAGCAACGAGTGGCAATACAGGTATTGCCTTGGCCATGGCGGCGGCGATTCGCGGCTATAAGATGATCTTAATCATGCCTGATAATTTATCGGTAGAGCGTCGTGCTTCCATGAAAGTCTACGGTGCTGAGCTGATATTGACGCCAGCGAGTGCAGGTGGGATGGAATATGCTCGTGATCTCGCCTTGAAGATGCAAGCTGAAGGCAAGGGAATTGTACTTAATCAATTTGCTAATCATGCCAATCCACTGGCGCATCACGTGAGTACTGGGCCAGAATTATGGCAACAGACCCAAGGCACATTGACGCATTTTGTATCCGCCATGGGTACTACGGGTACGATCACGGGTACTGGGCGTTATTTAAAATCACAGAACCCACAAATCCAAGTGATTGGTGCGCAACCTGCTGAAGGGGCATCAATCCCTGGTATTCGTAAGTGGTCTGACGATTATCTACCAGAAATTTTTGATCCTGCTGTGGTCAATGAGTATGAATTGATTGGGCAAGATGAGGCCGAAGAAATGGCGCGTCAGCTTGCTAGGCAGGAAGGGATTTTTGCGGGCATCTCATCGGCGGGTGCTTTACTCGCGGCTTTACGGGTTGCCGAACGTGTACAGAATGCCACTATCGTTTTTATTGTATGCGATCGTGGGGACCGTTATTTGTCGCAAGGTGTGTTTAATTAACGTATAAATGCCTCAATAAATCGGTTTTTATCTATAAATTCAAAAAGATGTACGCATTTACGCGAATTAAGTGAATAAAAATGCCCAAATTTGAAACAAAGCTTAGTAATTCATCACGGCTAGATTATAATAACGCTAATTAAGTTTCAGAATGTTTCAGGCTCTCGTTGATAAATATCAATGCTATAAGTAGGGTCTTTATGTAGTATCCAAGATTATGAAATCAGTTTCCATCTTTGCGGTTCCTTCGAATCTGCCCGAATCCGAGCGCCTAAAGCGTCGACATATGTTGGCGCGTTTAGGTCTTGCGTGGTTGATTATGATGCAAGCCATGATGTTTGCGTTTCCAGGCTATGTGCGGAATGAATATCTGCACTCAGATAGTCTGGCGACTTTAGACACCGCGATCATTGTTATGAACTGGATTAATTTTGCTCTGGCTGTGCCAATTATGTTGTATTGTGCCGCGCCTGTCTGGAAGGGGCTTTTCCCTGATCGCCAACAAGCTTCAGTCGTCAATATGAATTGGCCCGTGGCTTTAGGTATTATTGTTGCCTTTATTCCGAGTGCAATCGCTACGGTTAAGCAGTCTGGCGAAGTATATTTCGAATCGATTGCTATGTTTGTGGCGTTTTTATTAACTGCACGCTACCTTGAGTTTGCCGCTCAGCAGTCGGCAAAATTTAATGTTGGCACTGTGGATCCTGAATTAGAGTCGGTGGTTAGACGAATTTCTCAACACGCTGACCGAGTTGCCTTTCTTTTTGTGCTTATACAGATTGTTCTTGCGATTGTAACAGCTGCTGTATGGTACTTATATATTGATACAGCACATGCCGTGCCTGTATTGGTTTCTTTATTTGTAATGAGTTGTCCTTGCGCGATGGCAATGGCTGTCCCAACGGCTTCCTCAGCAGCTCGTGCTGCTTTTCTTAACCTGCCTCATGTCACTCAAGACCAACGGCAGCGTATCTTACAACAAACTATTACGACAGCGAACCAAAACTTATATGGTTCTTTAATTTGGCATCTGTTAATGACGCCTCTGGCTATGGCGGGTATTGTAGCACCATGGTTGGCGGCAATTACTATGTTGGTTTCTTCATTAGCAGTGGCTTGGAACTCATATCGTTTTTATAAAAAATTCCTTAAAGAAGCACAAGTATTCGATTCACGTGTTTCTACGTCAACGGTGGTCTAAAGGATGGATGTTTTTTTCCTTTTGATCGCCTTGTCAGTTGGAGTGGTAATAGTTATTGGCATTTTCCTTATGTGGGCGGTTTTTGCTGGTCAGTTTGATGATACTGAAAAGAATGCAAAATCAATCCTAGAGGACGATGACACAGGAAATTCTTAAAAACTGAAGAGCGATGGCTACAAGTGTTGTTTTATGTAGTAATAACAACAAAGCAGAGCAGTTTTTTAGAGTGGTTGTTAGTTTAATCTTGTAAACTCTCATGAGCTGATTGATTCAATGCAGTAATCTCATCGAGTTAATTGGATTAAATATAAAC
>CAZIKJ010000103.1:0-3265 GCA_964539685.1 uncultured Pelistega sp. | reverse complement strand
CATCTAGTTCAGGCGTGCGCTCAGGTAGGAGCCAGGGGCTCAGTAACAAAATATAGGCACAGCCAACCACAAGAAAGATCAGCCCTAGTGCGGCAAAGTCAAAGATGCCAAAGCCAGGAAGCCCTTGCTGCACAGCGATTGCATTTACTAAGAGATTAGTTGAGGTACCGATTAGGGTTGTGACCCCAGCCATTTGTGAGACGAAGGATAGGGGAATTAAAGCCTTAGAGGCGGGCAATTTAATATTTTTTGCGGCCGCCATGACGATAGGGATAAAAACCGCCACAACGGCTGTGTTATTGACAAATGGTGAAAGCACGGCAACCAAGCCAAAGAGCACGAGTAAAAAAGTCAGCGGTGATTTCGCCTTGCTTAAGAGCTGAGCAATACCATCTAATGCGCCGCTATTCTGTAAGCCTGCGGCAAGGACAAACATAGCCGCGACAGCGACAGTGGCAGAGCTACTAAAACCGCTGAGGGCCTCTTGCACACTAATAATATCAAACAAAGCCAGTGAGGCAAGTACCAAGATAGCGACCGCATCCATGCGGACTTTTTCAGTGACAAAAAGTACGACAGCAATAATGGAGATGCTGAGCGTAATGGCAATATCCCATGTCATAAGCATGTCCTTCACAATGATGAACTCATAGTGATGCGCAAATTCATGAGAAAGCACTGATTAGCGAACGCATGCATGTGAATCTGCGACAATCTGAGTCAATATAGCTTGAAGCAATTTTAGACAGTATACATATTAAGGAATTTGTTCGTCTAGAACTTTTTACATTGTATGAAAGGGATTGAGCGAGTGTGTTATTTATTTCAAGTTTGCTTTAGATTGATAGTATAGAGCAGTGAATAGATTGTCGATATCGTTATGGCGCCCTATGGTTGGGGCGCCTTGTGTTGATGGTACGATTGTTACGATTGCTGCGACGACCGTGTTAGTGAAATAAGTTTGAGTGCTTACGCTGCCTTCGCCTGTGCGGGAGCACAAAACTCAGCAATTAACTTCTTCTTGCGATCCTTGTATCTTTGAATATTGGCTTCTTTCACATGACCAAAGCCACGAATATCGTCCGCTAAATTGGCTAACTCCAAGGCTTTGTCATAATTATCGATGCTTAAATAATTCTTAAATAAGTCCAATAACTCTTGATACTCTTGGATGAGCGCGCGTTCTTGGCGACGCTCCTCAGTGCGACCGAATGGGTCAAAGGCAGTGCCACGCAAGCCTTTAAAGCGACTTAGTAATTTAAATGCTTTAAAGATCCATGGTCCATATTCGCGTTTAACGAGGTGTCCCTTACTGTCTTTCCTGCTAAATGCAGGAGGGGCCATATGGACGTGCAGCTGATAATCCTTACCTGGTTCACCAGCGAAGGTGCGACGTAGATGCTCAAAGTAAGCCGGATCCGTATATAAGCGTGCTACTTCGTACTCGTCTTTATAACTCATAAGCTTAGCTAAGTTCTTCGCTACCGTTTCCGTGAGACGGCGACTGCCTTTGCCAGCAACTGCTTCTTCCAATTGGCGTAAGGGCACAATAGCCTGCATAAATTGCTCACCATAGGCAGCATTCTGATAGGCTGTTAAGTGGCTAGTCAAGCGCTTGAGGAGACCATCTAAAGTTTCAGGCATTTCGAGTGGTTTGCCTTTTAAGGTATTCAGTTCTAAGGACTCAACACCGAAGTGGGCCAAATAGCGGCCCCAGTAAAAGGCCTCTAAGTTCTTCTCAACAGCCACGGCATTGAGTTCAATGGCTTTTTCAATGACATCAAGATCAAGTGGCACTTTGCCTTTCTGCCAGGTATAGCCTAACAATAAGGGATTGGCATAGATGCCATCGCCAAGTAAGGTCATGGCATAGCCTGAAGCATCAAAGAAGCTCGTGTTATTTGGACCAAGGACTGATTCCAAGTCGTACTGTGTAATCACCGATGGGAAGCGCCATTTTGGATTGCCAATCATCTCTGCGGTTGGGGTCTTGGCGCTATTGACGGCAGCATAAGTAATGCCACGTTGCGCCTTCGAGGTGATTTCCTTAGAAGCCGCCACAATGGCATCACAGGCAATAATTAAATCAGCCTCACCAGTACCAATGCGAGTGGAGTAGAGGTCTTCAGGTGTGCGACCAATTTGAATATGACTAATCACGGCACCACCTTTCTGGGCGAGACCCGTAACGTCGAGGATATTTACGCCTTTACCTGCAATATGTGCAGCCATCCCTAAAATAGCACCCACGGTCACTACCCCTGTACCACCAACACCAGGCACAAGGATATTATAGGAGCGCTCATAGGTGGGGAGTGTCGGTAAGGGAACGGGCTTTTTCTCAAGCTGACCGCTTTGGCTAGCGGGCTTTAAGAGTTCAGCACCCTTGGCACTGACAAAGCTTGGACAGAAACCGCGCTGGCAGGAGAAGTCCTTATTACAGGTAGACTGATTAATGCGACGCTTTACACCTAAAGGAGTTTCATAAGGCTCAACCGATAAGCAATTCGATTGCACACTACAATCACCGCAGCCTTCACATACGGCGGCATTGATAAAGGTCCGCTTAGCAGGGTCTTGCGCTAGGCCACGCTTACGGCGGCGGCGCAGTTCGGTAGCGCACGTCTGTACATAGATTATGGCTGTGGTGCCTTCAATCTCACGCATCATGAGTTGCACATCGTCGAGCTCATCACGATGATAAATTGCAGGACCACCACTAATATTCATGGCTTTAATATTGTCCGGCTCATCACTAACAATCACAATCTTGCCAATTCCTTCGGCAATGAGTTGATCATGGATTTGCTTTACAGTTAAAATACCATCAACGGGTTGGCCACCTGTCATGGCGACCGCATCGTTGTATAAGATCTTATAGGTAATATTGGCCTTAGCCGCAATGGAGGCACGAATTGCTAAAATACCTGAGTGGAAGTAAGTCCCATCACCCAGATTGGAGAAAATATGTTTCTCGTCGGTGAAGGCTTTTTGACCAATCCAAGCGACACCTTCACCACCCATTTGCGAGAAGGTGTCGGTGCTGCGATCCATCCAGGTGGTCATATAATGGCAACCGATGCCAGCGACAGCGCGAGAACCATCAGGTACGCGGGTTGAGGTGTTGTGAGGACAGCCTGAGCAGAACCAAGGTTTACGTTCGGTAACGACAGAGATACGCTGGGTCTCTTTTTCCTTCTGCTCAAGAATAGCAAGACGAGCCAGAATACCTTCACGAATCTCATCGCTTAAAGGATGCTTGAGT
>CAZIKJ010000102.1:0-2996 GCA_964539685.1 uncultured Pelistega sp. | reverse complement strand
AGCCTGTAATTGTGCTTGCAATAGCCATGGATGGTCATGACCACTCACCACATACAAGGTATTATTCTTAAGGTCTTTGCACGCTACATACCAAGCATCTGCGGTGCCATCTTGTGCTTGGTAGCCTTTAACACCACCAATACCAAGACCCTTGCGTTGGCCTAAAGTGTACAAAGCCAGCCCCGCATGTTCACCAATTTGCTTACCTTCATCGGTAAGAATGGGCCCTGGTTTTGTGGGCAAGTAACGATTTAAGAACTCACGGAAAGGTCGCTCACCAATAAAGCAAATACCGGTTGAGTCTTTCTTAGCCGCATTGGGTAGCTTCAAATCTTGGGCGATTTCCCGCACTTGGGTCTTATTAATTTCACCGAGTGGGAAAATCGTCTTACTTAGCTGAGCTTGATTTAGGCGATGTAAGAAGTAGCTTTGATCCTTGCTGGCATCAAGCCCCTTAAGTAATTGATACTCAGTGCGTCCATTGTTCTGTACCGATCGCACACGTGCATAATGACCGGTTGCAATATACTCAGCACCTAAGCCCATAGCATGGTCTAAGAAAGCTTTAAACTTAATCTCAGCATTACATAAGACATCTGGATTCGGTGTACGTCCTGCGGAATACTCGCGCAAAAACTCAGCGAACACACGATCCTTATATTCCGCTGAGAAATTAACCGCTTCAATATCAATATCTAATAAATCGGCGACACTCGCCGCATCAATCCAGTCTTGACGAGTTGAACAAAATTCAGAGTCATCGTCGTCTTCCCAGTTTTTCATAAACAGGCCGACCACCTCATAGCCTTGCTGTTTTAATAGCCAAGCGCTTACTGAGGAGTCAACTCCGCCCGATAAACCGATAACGACACGAGGTTTAGTAGTAGTAGAATTCATGGCGCTATTTTAACGCTAAGCGCTAACAATAGTCGTAAAAAAATGGTATTTGCGATGAATCATCTACGCAAATACCATTCTTTGAGAAACGAGTTCACTTTATCTGCTCTGGGGGCACTTTAATGTCAATAACACTTTATAAAATACCCTAGAACAGATAGTAAACCTCAATACTTTTCAATGTTCTCTAACACACTGCGCTTCATAAGCAATGAATTAAGCTTTCTGACGGCGATTAATCACGGCTTGGGCTAAGCGCTCTAAAACTTGTTCTGTAGAATCCCAACCAATACAGCCGTCAGTAATACTCTGACCGTAAGTTAGTGCCTGGCCTTCAACCTGATCTTGGCGACCTGCGACTAAATGCGATTCAATCATCACGCCAAAGATACGAAGATCACCCGCTTCCATCTGCTGGGCCACATCTTCTAATACGGCTGGTTGATTCTCAGGCTTCTTGCTGCTATTTGCATGGCTAGAGTCAATCATAATACGTGGCAAGATGCCAGCTTTTTCAAGTTCTGCACTGGTTTGCTCAACGAATTCAGCTTGGTAGTTAGGTGCTTTACCGCCACGTAAAATAATATGGCAGTCCTTATTACCGAGGGTCTTCACAATCGCTGAGTGGCCGCCCTTAGTTACTGATAAGAAATGGTGTGGTTGAGAAGCGGCTTTAATGGCATCAATCGCAATACGGATATTACCGTCGGTACCGTTCTTAAAGCCAACTGGACATGATAAACCTGAAGCTAACTCACGGTGTACTTGGCTTTCTGTCGTACGTGCACCAATCGCACCCCATGAAACAAGATCAGCAATATATTGTGGCGTAATCATATCTAAGTATTCACAGCCTGCTGGCAGACCCTTGGCATTAATCGTTAAGAGTAACTCACGTGCCATACGTAGACCCTTATTGATGTTGTAGCTGTTATCAAGGTCTGGGTCATTGATTAAGCCCTTCCAACCAACAGTGGTACGTGGCTTCTCGAAATATACACGCATCACAATTTCAAGCTCACCCGCATGCTTATCGCGCAAGACTTTTAATTTATCTGCATATTCTAAGGCGGCCTTAGTATCATGAATTGAGCAAGGGCCAACCACCACCACTAAGCGGTCATCTTCACCTTGTAATACTTTATGAATCGCTTGACGTGCATTGTATACGACATCAGTAACGCCATTCGCTGCTGGGTACTCACGCATCAAATGTGATGGTGGGCTTAATTCTTTAATTTCATGGATACGAATATCATCAGTATTGTAAGACACGCTAGAAACTCCTTGTTGATTTGGCCAATTATAAAACCAGTAAAACGATTAATTGCAATAATTCCTTGTTCGCCGTCAATGCAGTCAAGAAAATCAGCGCTATTCTAAGGCGGCCAAATAAAAAAAACCGCCCTATTCCTAGGCGGCTCTTTCAGGTTCTTGCTGTTTTTAACGACTGCACGATGTCCTTCTCTCCGCACTAGGCTTCGAAAACCAGAAGTAATAAAAGAAGAAAGACATAACTAAATTTTTCATACTGTTAATGCTATCACAGCTTGATGACAGTTTTAATAAAAAATGCTGCTAGTGCACAAAAAAGACACACTTTTCATGAAAAGCGAGGGTTTTCATTAGCTTAAGTTAGCTAAAAACACTCGCTTAGACTAAAAAACACTCGCTTAGGCCAGCCCAGCTTAATAATCGTGCCTTTAAACCCTCGTTTAGTCTAGTCCACCTTAATAATACAATATTAAGACGTACCACCTACGGTTAAACCATCAATACGAATTGTTGGCATCCCAACACCGACTGGCACGCCTTGACCTTCTTTACCGCAAGTACCTACGCCCGAGTCAAGTGCCATATCATTACCAATCATCCCCACCTTATTCATGGAATCGGGACCGTTACCAATTAAGGTCGCGCCCTTAACCGGGTACGTAATCTTGCCGTTCTCAATCATATAGGCCTCAGAGGCAGAGAAGACAAATTTACCACTGGTAATATCGACTTGGCCACCCGCGAAGTTCGCCGCGTAAATACCTTTCTTGACCGAAGCAATAATTTCTTGCGGATCTTTATCGCCATTCAGCATAAAGGTATTG
>CAZIKJ010000101.1:0-7594 GCA_964539685.1 uncultured Pelistega sp. | reverse complement strand
ATAGTAGTTTGATTAATAATGTGCATGGTCAGTTGAGTCTGCGTGATGCAGAGTCAATTTTAGATGGCGCACGTGGTGAAGATTATCCTGGTGGTCGTGCTCGCTTATGTGAGGTACTTAGCCAAGCACGTAGCTCTCAAGAGCCCGAAGTAATGGCTGAAGTTGAGGCAGCGCACAGTTTGCAGCAAATCGCCAATAAAGTGGGTGCTGAATTAGGGCATGAGTGGATACCTGATTTTTCTGCGCTAAAGCATAGTCTAGATATGATTATGAATGTTGCCGAAAGTCGCCAAGATGATGAGCAGATTGGTATGCAAGAGCAAGGTGCAGAGATTGAGCAACTTGAAGTACCAGCCGCCGAAGGAGTGGGTCAAGCAGAGACGCTTAAGGGCTTTAGCAACTGGCGTGATGTCCAAATTAAGACGCGCAGTGATGCGATGTTAGCGCTCGAAAAAGCCTGTGCGTATTTTGAAGTATATGAACCTAGTCATCCAGCGCCGTTTTTACTCAAACGAGTGCAGCAGACGATTCCGTTAAATTTTTATGAGATTTTACAGAATTTGACGCCAAGTGGAGCGGATCAGTTTGATTCTTGGATGCCTAGAGGGCAAGATTAGTTTTAATTTAAATTTTAAGTAAATAAAATATGGCCTATATGTATAGAGGCCGCTGGAGAAGCAAAATATGGCAATCATCAGTAAAAATAGCGGTCAAAAATTTGTCGCTCGCAATCGTGCGCCACGTGTACAAATTGAATATGATGTAGAAATTTATGGTGCTGAACGGACTATCCAACTGCCTTTTGTTATGGGTGTGATGGCGGAATTAGCGGGTAAGTCTAATGAACCACAAGCTGAAATTGCAGATCGTAAGTTTCAAGATATTGATGTCACCAATTTTGATGAACGCATGAAAGCGATTAAGCCTCGTGTGGCTTTCCATGTGCCGAATACCTTGACGGGTGAAGGGGTTTTGTCTATTGATATGACCTTTGACAGTATTGATGATTTTTCACCTGCTGCGGTGGCACGTAAAGTGGATTCATTAAGTACTTTGCTCGAAGCACGTACCGAGCTAGCGAACTTATTGACCTATATGGATGGTAAGACGGGTGCTGAAGAGTTAATTAATAAAGTATTGCAAAACCCAGCATTACTTAAAACCTTGGCAAGTGCGCCTAAATTAGAAGATCAAGCGGCAGCGGATACGAATGCTGCTCAGTCTGAGTAATAAGGAGCCGCTATGAATACGCAATTACTTAAGCAAGATGCTGTCCTTGAGACGATTGAAACAGATGGCTTATCATCGTTATTGAGAAAAGAATTTAAACCTAAGACAGATCAAGCGCGTGAAGCGGTTGAGAATGCGGTTAAGACACTAGCGCAGCAAGCATTAGAGAATACCGTCACTATGTCTTCTGATGCTTATGCAACGATTCAAGGCATTATTGCTGAGATTGATCGTAAGATGAGTGAACAAATTAATTTGATTATGCATCATGCTGAATTTCAACAACTTGAAGGTGCATGGCGTGGTTTGCACTATTTGGTGAACAATTCAGAAACGGATGAACAATTAAAAATCCGTGTGATGTGCATTAGCAAGAAAGAGTTGAGTCGTACCTTGAAGCGTTATAAGGGAGTGGGTTGGGACCAAAGCCCAATTTTCAAACGCGTCTACGAGGAGGAGTACGGTCAGTTTGGTGGTGAACCAATTGGTTGCTTAGTCGGCGATTACTTTTTTGATCATAGCCCACAAGATGTGGAACTCCTCACTGAGATGTCTCGTATTGGTGCCGCAGCGCACTGTCCATTCATCACAGGTGCCTCACCTGATGTGATGCAAATGGAGTCATGGCAAGAGTTAGCCAATCCACGTGATTTAACCAAGATCTTTACGAACACTGAGTATGCGGCTTGGCGTAGTCTACGTGAGTCTGAGGATGCACGTTATTTAGGCTTGGCGATGCCGCGATTCTTAGCACGCTTACCTTATGGTTCACGTACTAACCCAGTCGATGAGTTCGATTTTGAAGAAGATACTGACGGTGCAGCTCATGACCGTTACACCTGGGCTAACTCAGCGTATGCGATGGCCACAAATATCAATCGCTCATTTAAAGAGTATGGTTGGTGTACATCAATCCGTGGTGTTGAGTCAGGCGGTGCCGTAGCGAATTTGCCGTGCCACACGTTCCCAACCGATGATGGTGGTGTGGACATGAAGTGTCCTACCGAAATTGCGATCAGTGACCGTCGTGAAGCAGAACTTGCCAAAAATGGTTTTATGCCTCTAGTGCACCGTAAGAACTCGGATTTTGCTGCCTTTATTGGTGCGCAATCCTTGCAAAAACCTGCAGAGTATGACGATAGTGATGCCACTGCCAATGCTCGCTTGTCTGCACGTTTACCGTATTTATTTGCTTGTTGCCGTTTTGCACACTATTTGAAGTGTATTGTGCGTGACAAGATTGGTTCGTTTAATGAGCGCGATGACATGGAGCGTTGGTTGAATGATTGGATTATGAACTATGTTGATGGCGATCCAGTCAATTCATCACAAGAAACCAAGGCACGTAAACCCTTAGCGGCTGCTGAAGTGCAAGTGGCAGAGATTGAAGATAATCCTGGCTATTATGCGGCGAAATTCTTCTTGCGCCCGCACTATCAGTTAGAGGGTTTAACCGTTTCATTGCGATTAGTTTCTAAGCTACCTTCACTTAAACAAAACGAAGGTTGATTAGTCAGTTGTACAGCTGCTTAATCAAGTAGCTGCTTTATTTCCTTTTTTGTAATTTCCTATTTTCCGAGGGAGAGAATCGTGGCAGTAGATATGTATATGAAAATTGAGGGCGCCAACGGCGAAGCTAAAGATGCAAACCATAAAGACTGGAGTGACATCCGTTCTTTCGCATGGGGTGCAACTCAACCTAGCTCGATGGCGACAGGTGGTGGCGGTGGTACTGGTAAAGCCAGTTTCAACGACCTACATATCGTAGCGGTAATTGATCGTGCAGCACCTGCTGTAATGAAACATTGCGCGACTGGTAAACACTTAAGCAAAGTTGAAGTATCTGTATGTAAAGCTGGTGGTGAGCAAGTTGAATACTCTCGCATCACTTTAGAAGACGTATTGGTTACTTCTGTTCAGTACACAGGTAATCATGATGGCGATGCCATGATGGTTAGCTATGCTTTCCAAGCTGCTAAAGTTAAACAGCAGTACTGGGAGCAAACAGACAAAGGCGGTAAAGGCGCTGAGTCTGTAGTAGGTTACGATATCAAACAAAATAAAGCAGTTGCTTAATTTTGTACCATGTTGAGGCACTATAAGGTGTCTCCTTGGTATGAGCTAATAGGTGCTGCCTATTAGCTCATCTTTGTTTATAGGCACTAATTTTTTCTACAAAGTGAAAGAGGCAAATCATGAGCAGTTTACGAGACTTAAAAAGTAGTTCATTAAATGAACTCATTGAGCGCATTAAAAATAATATCCGTAAAGCCCCTCAAAATGCCGATTTGCGTGCTCAATTATTTCAGCTTTTAGCAATTCAAGGCGAATGGTCTAAAGCGGCAGATCAGCTGAAGCTAAGCGGTGAAATGAATGAGCAAGCACAGCCTAGTGTGGTTTTGTATATCAGTGCAATTGAGGCTGAACAAGAGCGTATGGCGGTTTTCGCTGGTCAAAAAGCACCAGCGGTATTTGCTGAGCCTCCAGCCTGGATGGCGTTATTAATTCAAGCCTTTCAAGAGTCAGATGAACAGGCCCAACACTTTCGTCAACAAGCTCTTGACATGGCTCCTGCCTTAGGTGGTGAGTTAGAGCTTGGTGAGGAGCTGCATGCGTTTGAATGGTTAAGCGACGGTGATGCGCGCTTAGGCCCTATCTGTGAGTTCATAAGTAATAATCGTTATGGCTGGGTGCCATTTGAGCAAATTGAAGAAATCAAATTGATCAAACCAGATGGCTTAAGTGATTTAGTATGGGCACAGGCCGAGCTACGCCTAAATGATGGTCGCTCGCATCTTGGACTTATTCCTGTGCGTTATCCTGAATTACCTAAGGTTTATCAAGCCGATGAGGCCTTAAGCTTAGCGCGTAAGACGGAATGGGAACATATCGCCGACAATAATTATTATGGTCATGGTCAGAAAGTATTCATCAGCGATAGTCAAGAAGTCGCGCTCTTAGATATTCGTCGCTTACGCTTTTTCCCTATGTCTCTGGAACAGGCCAATGTCGCTGGTTAAGTAAGTTTATGGTTAGAATTCAAAAACGACAACAACTGCATGAGAAAGAGAAGCGCACCGCAAAAGATCGCCTTCAGCCTGCCTTATTAGACCGCTTAATTGATCATGCGCCAGACAAACGTAAAGAGAACCAGGATCAGGTGATGATCACCTCAGAGGTTTTGCGTGATGCAGTTTTACGTGATTTAACATGGCTCTTGAATACCGCCAATATGGAAGCGAGTTACGATTTAAGCGACTTTGAGCATGTTAAAACTTCTTGTTTAAACTTTGGCATCGGTGCTTTGGCAGGAGAGCGCATGTCAGAAATTGATTTGCTGAGCTTGCAAGGTTCCATCAAGGATGCCATTTTAGCGTATGAGTCACGAATTGATGAAGAGACTGTTGGGGTTAAGTGTGTTGCTGAAAATAATACGCTAGAGCATCACAACATTTTAAGCTTAATGATTATGGGCAAAATCAACAGCACACCTTATCCACGAGAGTTTGTTTTCAGAACGAATATTGACCTTGAGAGTGGGCATATGGATGTGGTTGAGTACGATAAGAGTGAATAAGTATGGATAGTCAGTTTTTAGCTTATTACAATCGTGAGCTAGCTTACTTAAAAGAAATGGGTAAGGAGTTTGCTGAGCAATATCCTAAAATTGCAGGCCGTTTAGGTATGCATGGTATCGAGGTCGCAGACCCCTATGTTGAGCGCTTACTGGAGGGGTTTAGTTTCTTAACCGCCCGTATTCATCTCAAAATGGATGCAGAGTTTCCGACCTTCACCCAAAACTTACTCGATGTTATCAACCCAAATTACACATCACCTCTGCCGAGTATGGCGGTGACTCAGGTTCTACCGAGTATGACACAGGGTAATCTTGCTCAAGGCTATCACTTGGAGCGTGGTGATCAATTACGTCAACCGACCCATAGTAAAAATCAACAGCCGATTATTTTTACGACAGCGCATGCGATGACCTTATGGCCAGTAGAGATTAGTCAAGTGCGTCTTGGGGCTGTGCCTGCCGATGTCCCTTTGCTACGTTTGAATCAGCGTGCGCAACAAGCTTCACCGCAAAGTGCTTTGCGAGTGCGATTCACGATTCGCAGCGGAGCTAAGCTACAAGAGTCTGACTTTGATCAATTGATGTTTTATATTGCTGGGCAAGATATCCATACACATCAATTATTAGAGCTCATCTTAACCCATACTACTGAGGTGATCTGTCACGATGTTAAGCGTCCCATGGGGTGGAAGCATCATTTAGATGCTAACTGTATTAAGCATGAAGGTTTTGATAATGAGCAGTCATTATTACCCAATAATGCACGCGTATTCCAAGGGTATCGTGTCTTGCAAGAGTACTTTGCCTTCCCCGCACGTTTTATGTTCTTTAGTGTTAAGGGCTTAGCGCGAGCAATGCGCATAGCGGCTAGTAAGTTAACGGATAACGAAGAGTTGAATGCGTTTGAGTTAACCTTCTTGTTTGATAAGCGTATACCTGAGCTTGAAGGTATTATTGGTATTGAGAATTTATTGCTACATTGTGTGCCAGTGATTAATTTATTCGAGAAAAATACGGATAGGCTCGAAATTAAACAAAAAAATCATGAATATCATATTGTGCCTGATCGCACAAAACCACTTGATTATGAGATTTATAGTGTGTTGAAAGTTAGGGGCGCAACGAACGCTGCCTTTAGTGAACCACAAGACTTTCGTCCATTCTACGCCTCTTTGAGTCAGGATAATGATAATTATCGCGCATATTATGCCGTACGACGATCACCTCGGGTGGTGTCATCCGAGGCCGAGGTGAATGGTACGCGGACGTCGTATTTAGGTAGTGAGGTCTATGTCTCCTTAGTTGACCAACAACATGTGCCGTACAATCATGAGTTGACCCATCTCGGCATAGAAACGCTCTGCACTAATCGTGATTTACCCTTGCTTCTGAGTAAAGGTACGACTAAGGATCTGGAGGCTCGCTCTTCGGTGCCAGCTGAAGGTTGTACGTTTGTCGCTGGGCCGACTCGCCCAAGGAGAGCGATTGCTGAGACTGAAAACTCATGGCGCTTAATTAGTCAATTAGGTATTAACTACTTAAGTTTAATTGATATGGATGCTGAGCAGGGTGCTGAAACATTGCGTCAGATGTTGCATGTTTATGCAGGAGTTGCTGACCCGTCTATCGCTCAACAGATTCAAGCTATCCGATCGATTAATGTAGAGCCTATGAACAGTCGTTTACCCGTTCCAGGGCCTATTGTCTATGGTCGTGGAGCGAGAATTACGCTTGAGGTCGATGAGAATGGATTCTCAGGGATAAGCCCGTTCTTATTTGGTGCGATTTTAGAACACTTTTTTGCGCGCCACGTGTCGATTAATATGATGACTGAGTTGACCCTTAAGAGTCAACAACGCGGCGTCATTCATCGTTGGTCTCCGCGCGCAGGCAATCGCCCCGTACTCTAATCGCGCAAAAATAGAGAGCACCCGTGATGTCTTTGCTCGAATAGACAAGCATCAGGTGTGCTAAGCGCTAGGGATGCCGGTAGTAATGTGGTAGCATTGTTCCTATTCAGTAAAGCTTAGAGTGGCCTTTGCTCTAGGTGAATAAGCTAACCTTACAGGAGTGATTATGGACTATATCAAAACACGTGCTGCCGTGGCCTGGGCGCCTAATGAACCCCTAAAAATTGAAGAGCTTGACTTGATGCCACCACAGAAAGGTGAGGTCTTAATTAGAATCATTGCAACGGGTGTTTGTCATACTGATGCCTATACCTTATCAGGCCAAGATTCTGAAGGTGTGTTCCCCTGTGTGCTTGGGCACGAAGGCGCTGGCATTGTTGAGGCCATTGGTGAGGGCGTCACAAGTGTTGCCGTGGGCGATCATGTGATTCCTCTGTATACCGCTGAATGTCGCGCGTGTAAATTCTGTACTTCAGGTAAAACGAATCTATGCTCATCGGTGCGGACGACTCAAGGTAAGGGCCTGATGCCCGATGGTACAGTGCGATTTTTTAAAGATGGTCAGCCAATCTATCATTATATGGGCTGCTCAACCTTCTCGGAGTACACGGTTGTTGCCGAAGTGTCAGTGGCTAAAATTCAGCCTGAAGCGCCGCTTGAAGAAGTGTGCTTGCTCGGTTGTGGCGTGACAACAGGTCTAGGGGCAGTGAAAAATACAGCCAAAGTGAAGGCGGGAGACACGGTTGCTGTCTTTGGTTTAGGTGGTATCGGTTTAGCGGCCATTATTGGTTCGCGCTTGATAGGTGCTTCTCGTATTATTGGTATCGATTTAAATCCAAGTAAATTTGAAATGGCCAAGAAACTCGGTGCTACCGAT
>CAZIKJ010000100.1:0-2851 GCA_964539685.1 uncultured Pelistega sp. | reverse complement strand
ATGAACAGTCTTACCAATATCAGAGATATCAGCACCCATTTCAATCGCCAAACACACTTCACCAATCATATCACCAGCTTGTGTGCCCACGATACCACCGCCCAGGATACGATGGGTTTCGGCATCAAAAATGAGCTTGGTAAAACCTTCATCACGTCCGTTAGCGATCGCACGACCGGACGCTGCCCAAGGGAATACACCTTTTTCAATGGCAATTCCTTGTTCTTTAGCTTGGTCTTCGGTTAGACCAACCCAAGCAACTTCAGGATCGGTAAAGGCCACGCCAGGAATAACACGTGCATCAAACTCAGTCTTCTGGCCGGCAATAACTTCAGCAGCCACATGACCTTCGTGTACGGCTTTGTGTGCCAACATAGGTTGACCAATAATATCGCCAATCGCAAAGATATGCGGAACATTCGTACGCATCTGCGCATCGACTGAGATAAAGCCACGCTCGCCTACGATTACACCCGCTTTGTCAGCACCAATACGAAGACCATTCGGTGAACGACCTACGGCTTGTAACACTAAATCATAGCGTTGTGGTTCGCTTGGCGCACCTTCTCCCTCAAAGCTGACATAGATGCCATCCGCTTTCGCTTCAGCACCAACGGTCTTGGTTTTAATCATGATATTGTCAAAGCGATGAGCATTTTTCTTTTGCCATACTTTAACTAAATCACGGTCTGGCCCTTGCATCAATCCGTCCATCATTTCGACTACGTCCAAGCGTGCGCCTAAAGCAGAATAAACTGTGCCCATCTCTAAGCCAATAATACCGCCACCAATGATAAGCATCTTCTTGGGGATTTCTTTTAAGAGTAAAGCACCTGTTGAATCAACGATGCGCTCATCTTCTGGTAAGAAAGGCAACTTAACCGATTGGCTACCTGCCGCAATGATGGCATGTTTAAAGGCCACTTCTTGCTCACCACCTTCACTTAATTGAACCTGAAAATGATGACTATCTTTGAAGGTTGCGACACCAGTGATGATGGTCACTTTACGAGCTTTAGCCATACCGCTCAAGCCGCCCGTTAACTTACCAACAACACCGTCTTTATAGGCACGGATTTTCTCTAGGTCGATACTTGGTTCACCAAAAGTAATGCCATTGGCCGCAAGATGCTTTGCCTCTTCTAAGACAGCCACATTATGCAGCAGGGCTTTCGAAGGAATACATCCCACGTTTAGGCACACACCACCCAGGGTTGAATAACGCTCAATTAAAGCAACTTTAAGACCAAGGTCAGCAGCACGGAATGCGGCAGAGTAACCGCCAGGACCCGCACCTAAGACCACGACATCATAGGCATCATCGCCTACAGCTGCGCCTTGTACTGCTTGTGGTGCAGATACTGGCTTGCTAGCTTCAGGAGCAGGTGCTGCTGTGGCAGGAGCAGCCGCCGATTTACTGGCTTGAGGCGCAGCTGCAGCACCACCCTCAGCAATCAGAATGGTGGTGCCTTCAGCAACCTTATCACCGATTTTTACAGAGATGGCTGTCACCACCCCTGCTTCTGAACTAGGAATTTCCATTGAGGCCTTGTCAGACTCAACAGTGATTAGGCTTTGGTCGACGGCAATGGTATCACCAACATTCACCAAAATTTCAATCACTTCAACTTGATCGAAGTCACCAATATCTGGAATTTTAATTTCTACGCTCATCTGTCTCTCCTTAGATTAAGGCACGACGGAAGTCGCTAAGTAAAGCAGCTAGGTGTACATTAAAGCGTGCTGCCGCAGCTCCATCAATCACACGGTGATCGTATGATAAAGACAATGGCATAGTTAGACGCGGTACAAACTCTTTACCATTCCATACAGGTTTCTGATAAGAGCGGCTAACACCAAGAATGGCCACTTCTGGCGCATTAATAATCGGCGTAAAATGCGTGCCACCAATGCCACCTAGAGAGGAAATCGAGAAGCAGCCACCTTGCATCTGTGCCGGTGATAATTTACCGTCACGTGCTAATTTAGCAAGCTCCGACATCTCCGTAGCAATATCAGAAATTGATTTCTTGTCGGCGTCGCGAACCACAGGGACCACTAGACCGTTAGGTGTATCGGCAGCAAAACCAATGTGGTAATACTTCTTGTAAATTAAGTTATCACCATCAATCGATGCATTGAATTCAGGGTATTTCTTCAAGCATTGGACAACGGCCTTAATCAAGAAGGCAAGCATGGTGAATTTCACGCCAGCTTTCTCGTACTCTTTATTTAAAGTTACGCGGAAAGCTTCCAAATCGGTGATATCCGCTTCATCATTATTGGTGACGTGCGGGATCATGACCCAGTTACGGTGTAAGTTAGCACCTGAAATTTTCTTAATACGTGATAATGGTTTGGTATCAATTTCACCAAATTTCTTGAAATCAACCTTAGGCCAATCAAGAACCGATAAGCCTCCGCCCACAGCACTACTTGAAGCGGTTGGATTATTCGGTGCTACCGAAAGGGCTGCTTTCACAAAAGCTTGCACGTCTTCTTTAAGAATACGATTCTTGCGACCTGTACCTTTCACTTGCGTCAAGTCAACACCCAACTCACGTGCAAACTGACGCACTGATGGTGTAGCATGAGGTAAATTACGTACTTGGCTTGGGCTCAGCGCATAAGCTGCTGTAGGCGATACGCGATACTCACTCGCAGTAGCACTCGCTTGCGCAGCTATCGCACCTTGCTCTACCACTGATTGCGCTACGACTGGCTCTGCCACAGCAGGTGCTGATGCTGCCGCAGCAGGTGCTGGGCTTGAGACCGCACCGCCCACCGTAACCGTAAAGATTTTCGAGCCTTTGGAAACTTTATCACCCACTTTCACCAAGACGTCTTGTAC
>CAZIKJ010000099.1:0-2764 GCA_964539685.1 uncultured Pelistega sp. | reverse complement strand
AGGCTTCTTTCTTGTACTCTTGCTTTGGATCTTTCTGGGCATAGCCACGTAAGTGAATACCTTGACGTAAATGATCTAAAGCCGCTAAGTGCTCACGCCATGCGGTATCTAAGCGGTCAAGTAGGACTGAGCGCTCAAACTGATTCCATGACTCATCACCCACAATCGCAATCTTCGACTCATACACACGAGCGGCTTCATCCAAGATGGCCTTAAAGATATCCTCATCATCAAGTTCACTATTCTTAGCGACGAGATCTTGTAAGTTAATCTCAATAGCCCACTCTTTAGCCAGCACTGTCTGTAAACCAGCCAGATCCCATTGCTCTTCCATGGACTCTTCAGGCACATATTGACGAACCAAGTCATTTAGTGCGGCGTAGCGTAGCTCTTCAACCATCTCACGTACCGAACTCTCTTCGAGCACTTCATTACGTTGACCGTAGAGTACTTTACGTTGGTCATTGGCCACATTATCGAACTCAAGTAATTGCTTACGAATATCAAAGTTACGGCTTTCCACTTTGCGTTGTGCTGACTCAATTGAGCGTGACACCATACGGGCTTCAATCGGCTCGCCTGGTGTACCTAAACGCTCCATCAGACCACGTACTCGGTCACCTGCGAAAATACGCATTAAGGAGTCATCAAGCGATAAGTAAAAGCGCGAAGATCCTGGGTCACCTTGACGACCAGCACGACCACGTAGCTGATTATCAATACGGCGTGATTCATGGCGCTCTGTACCAATAATACGTAGACCACCGGCGGCTTTCACCTTGGCATTACTCTCGGCCCACTCTGCACGGATCGCGGCAATTTTCTCGGCTTTCTGTTCAGCGCTTAAACTATCGTCTAAATTCACCAAGCTAATGGCTTTAACAATACTACCACCCAAGACAATATCAGTACCACGACCTGCCATATTGGTAGCAATCGTGATGTGGCCTGGCTTACCCGCTTCAGCCACAATCTCAGCTTCACGTGCGTGTTGTTTCGCATTTAAGACGTCGTGCGGCAGTTTCTCACGCTTAAGCATCTCGGATAAAAGCTCAGAGTTTTCAATGCTGGTCGTACCCACTAGGACAGGTTGCGAACGCTCAAAGCACTCACGGATATCCACAAGAATCGCGTCAAATTTCTCTTTCTCACTTAAGAAAATCTGATCGTTTTGGTCTTGGCGAACCATCGGCAAGTTGGTTGGGATAATCACGGTTTCTAGACCATAAATATCTTGGAACTCATAGGCTTCGGTATCCGCAGTACCCGTCATACCGGCTAATTTGCCATACATACGGAAGTAGTTCTGGAAGGTAATCGAGGCCATGGTTTGGTTTTCGTTCTGGATGGCAACGCCTTCCTTGGCTTCAACTGCTTGATGCAAACCATCAGACCAACGACGACCACTCATAAAGCGACCGGTAAATTCGTCAACGATCACAATTTCACCGTCTTGTACAACGTAATGCTGATCTTTGAAGAATAAATTATGCGCACGTAATGCCACCATAAGATGGTGCATCAAGGTGATAAAGCGTGGGTCATATAAAGACGCGCCTTCAGGCAACATACCTAGCTTACGTAAGATACCCTCGGCGTTCTCATGGCCTGCTTCAGATAGGTAAATTTGCTGACCCTTCTCATCCACCCAGAAATCACCTTCGGGTTCTGGTTCTTGCGGTTTAGGCTCTGCAACCATACGCGTAAGCATAGGTGGCACTTGATTCATGCGCACATATAAATCCGTATTGTCTTCGGCTTGACCTGAAATAATTAAAGGTGTACGTGCTTCGTCAATCAAGATTGAGTCAACTTCATCGACAATCGCATAGGCTAATTTACGCTGACGACGGTCCTCAGCTCTATACTCCATATTGTCACGTAAGTAATCAAAGCCAAATTCATTATTTGTACCGTATGTCACATCAGCACGGTAAGCTGCGTGTTTTTCATTATTGTCTTGGTTAGGAATCACAACCCCAACCGATAAGCCTAAGAAATTATACAGAACACCGTTATTCTGGGCGTCGCGTCGTGCTAAGTAATCGTTCACGGTCACCACGTGTACGCCATCACCTGTTAAGGCATTCAAGTAGACGGGTAGCGTACTCATTAAGGTCTTACCTTCACCCGTACGCATCTCTGCGATTTTGCCATGATGCAACACAATACCACCAATCATCTGTACATCAAAGTGGCGCATACCTAAGACGCGGCTCGAGGCTTCACGTACTACGGCAAAGGCTTCAGGGAGGATAGAGTTGAGTTTCTCACCATTGGCTAAGCGCTCTTTGAATTCAGGCGTCTTAGCGGCTAACTGCTCATCGCTTAATTCTTTCATCGCAGGTTCAAGTGCATTAATTTTCTGCACGACCTTGCGGTATTGTTTTAGAAGACGATCGTTACGGGTACCAAGTAATTTTTTCAGTAAAGGAATCATTTCTTATTCTTAAGAGAAAAGGATGTAAACATTATAAACGTGTTAGCGCACTATTACGCGTATAGACACATAAGTTTACCGCATTTATTTGCCAAGCTTTTGCAATTCGCTGCCACCACCGACATTGCTTAGGGCCGAAGTGCCATAATTGCCAAGACGCTCTATAAGACTAGACTCCTCACTGGCAACTTGCTGTGCCGAGAAATCGCGACCCAGAAACTCCATCGGGTCAACGGCTACATCTTTAATACGAATTTCAAAATGCAAATGTGGGCCAGTGGAACGACCGGTATTACCAATACGCGCAACGAGCTGGCGACGAGT
>CAZIKJ010000098.1:0-5488 GCA_964539685.1 uncultured Pelistega sp. | reverse complement strand
AATGCGGCTTGTTCAAACGCGCGCTTCTTACTCGTCGCGTTAATGTCCAGAAGAATATTCTCTGGAGATAAAATAGAAGATAGTTGGTTCATGCTGTAATTATATGATTATTTTTAGAAATTGTTATCTTTTTTACACAATTTGATGTAATAGCATGCCTAGTGTGTGGTAAAAATATGGCACTGCAGCATTTAAAAACCCGACTTCAAGGTCGGGTTCTAGCATTAACTCGGTGAGAATGCTTATTCACTCATATTGAGTTCTCTGGCGGATGTGGTTTTACCAAAACCTTGTTGTTTTTCTTTGTGTTTTAGTACCAGTCGGTCGGCCTTATCCGTTAACAGGTCAATCGCAGCATATAGGTTCTCTTCTTGAGCCTCGCAGTGAATGTCTTTCCCTGGAACACGCAGGGTAACTTCTGCTTTATGCTTGAGTGGTTCTAGCGATAAGATCACACTAGCATCGATAACATTATCAATATGGCGTAAGACTCGAGCAAATTTACTGACGACATATTCACGAATAGCAGGTGTAATTTCTAAATGATGACCTGAAATGTTTAAATTCATATTGTGCTCCTAAAGTTGTGAACTGCTTATAACGCATAGTTTTTGTTAAGCGTGATGGTTTCTATGGTGATGGCCTCCTGCTGAAAATATGAATAGAGTTAACATCCAGTGTATACCGATTATTTTTTTTCGCAAGTGGTATTTGCCATCAAACTGTCACAAACTTATACTAGCTGAAGCTGCTGCATCTGTTGAGTGGTTGATAAGTAGCGCGGGTAAAGGAGTGATGTGAGGCTACTGCATCTGCTACGCGGCTGATAAGTACCAAGTGTTAACAGAGAAGTAGGCGCGCGTATACACACTTGCAGCGAGCTTAGTGAATTAGGTGTTGGGGAGGGAGTGGGTTTACATCTTAAAGTGTTCGCCCAGATATACTTTACGTACATCGGGATTTTGCACAATCTCGGCAGGCGAACCATTGGTTAAGACTTTGCCTTCGCTAATAATATAAGCGCGGTCACAAATTCCTAAAGTCTCCCGCACATTATGGTCAGTGATAAGCACACCAATATTGCGATTTTTCAAAAAGCGAATAATCCGTTGAATCTCAATAACCGCAATCGGGTCGACACCAGCAAACGGCTCGTCCAGTAAGATAAAGCGAGGATGTGTAGCAAGAGCACGCGCAATTTCAACACGACGGCGCTCACCGCCTGAAAGAGATAAGGCCTGGTTGGTGCGGATATGGCTAATTTGTAGCTCGTTCAGCAAATTGTTGAGGTTCTCTTCGACTTGCTGTCTATTCAGTTTTTTGCCAGTTTCAGGGTTTTCTTGCAACTCTAAGACTGCGCGAATATTTTGCTCAACAGTGAGGCGGCGAAATACCGAGGCATCCTGTGGCAAGTAGGAGAGACCAATACGTGCACGACGATGGATGGGTAGTGCGGTGATATTGGTTGAATCAATTTCAATCCGACCCGAGTCGGCAGGAATCAAGCCCACAATCATATAGAAACTCGTGGTTTTGCCGGCTCCGTTAGGGCCTAGTAAGCCGACGACTTCGCCGCTACTAACCTCTAAACTAACGTCATGGACAACGGTACGTTTGCCGTAGGTTTTACGTAAGCCGATAGCGCTTAGGCGACCTTTTGGGGCGCCTAATTGGCTATTGTGAAGTGAGCTGGATGAATCTGGCATAGGAATTTAGTTCGGTTTAATCTGGCTAGGCATTGGCTTGCCACCATATTGTTTGCGACATGCTTCAACTGCCGCATCGGCTTTGCTGCGTGGTTGTACCACAGAGCGCACGCGACCATTATCAGGGGCGGTTGGGCCACCAACCGCACGATAGGTATTGGCTTTGCTATTGTAGATAACAGTTTCGCCACGGACGGTATCAACTGCTTTACCACAGACTAGACGGGTCACAATCGCATGGCCGATTAGGTGCATAACCTCATCCTTACCATTATAAGTGGCATGATCACCTTCGGCGTGCATAAGCTCATAGGTTTCTGGTCGCTCTTCAATGATAATAACTTTCTTATTAGAGGTCATAATCGCTTTGCCATGCTGAAAACCATTCGCATCTTCATTAAGATGCAGTTCGTCAGCGGTAAGGCGCAAGAGGCCGCGAGTCAAGATTACATTGCCCTTAAAGATGCTAAGCTTTTTGGCATCATCATGCGTCAATGTATCAGAAAGTACCGTTGTTTCGGGTTCTTCTTGCGCCGGCTTTGCCTGCGCAATCGCCTGACTTTGTGTAAAAAGCAAACTCAGGGTACCAAGCAATATAGGTAGAATTCGTTGTCTCACGGTGTCTTCTCTTTGTTAGCATTAAGGTCGTCAGGAGATATCTTCAAATCGGTATTGGAATACACCTCTAAGAGGCGGGTGGCATTATTGTAGTTCATTCCGCGGCCTTTCATGCGAGAATTGCCTTGTACGACGTCAGCCGGTTTATCCGTCGTAATAATATCTTTATCTGGATAGATTATAAGCTCCTCGCTTTTCACATCAAGCTGTGAGTCTTGCTCGGTGGGAAAGCGGTAGAGATGCGCATTGCCACGCATAATCACTTTAGTATTATTGTCGAGCATAATGGCTAAATCCGCACTTCCTGTGGTGCGAGGGTTGCCAGGATGCTGTCCAATCATATGAGCATTATCCACTTCGTAGGAGTCATCATCAGGATAATGACGTAAGGTATCGCCTTCAAGACGATTAATGGCATTGCCATGCTCATCTGAGCTGAACATCACAAAGCGCCCCATCCATGCATCGGGCTCATGGGTGATCTTGGCAGGTGGGTCGACAGGTATCGCACGCTGAGCATAGTCGGCTGCCCACCAGGTGGTCAACACCAAGCCGAGTAATAAGAAGAGTGCAATAAATGCGGGTAAACGCTCTTTCATGGATACAGGTGACCTTGCTTTATTGAATCGCCTCGCTTGTGACTAAGCGACTGCCTTGTAAAAAGTGACCGAGTAGGCCCTGAGCGGCTAATATAACATCACAAAACTCACGGGCCGCACCGTAACCACCTTCTTTGCTGGTGACCCAATGAGCGGCTTGTAAGACATACGCGGGTGCGCTAGGCACACTGGCCGCAAAACCCACTTTTTGCATGGCGAGTAAATCAATAATGTCATCGCCGATATAGGCAATTTGCTCTAAATTTAAACCATGCTCTTGGCACAGTTCTGATAAGAGTTTGCTCTTGTCGCGAGCATCTTGGTAGACTAAACCAATACCAAGCTCTGCCGCACGACGCGAGACAATAGGACCACTGCGGCCCGTAATGAGGGCAACTAAGATGCCACTTTGTTGGAGCATTTTTAAGCCATGACCGTCGAGCGAGTTAAAGCGCTTAAGTTGTTCGCCATTCTCGCCGAATAGGAGACTGCCGTCAGTCAGTACGCCATCAACATCAAAGGCAACTAAGCGTACGCCCTGAGCACGTTGTCGTACTGATTCAGGAATTTTAGCTAGAATCAAGGATTCGGCAGGATGTGGAATTTTTGTCATAGAACAGCCTTGGGGATTAAATAACTTTAGCGGTCATTAAATCATGCATATGTAGTGCACCGACTAAATGACCTTCAGCATCAGTCACTAAAATATGACTGAGTTTATTGTTTTCCATCACGCTTGCTGCGGTGACGGCCATTGCATCAAGATTAATGCTTTTCGGATGTAAGCTCATCACTTCACCAATCTTAAAGTGGCGCACATCACCATGCTGTAAGATTAAGCGGCGTAGGTCGCCATCGGTAAAGATGCCGAGCGGCTTTTTTTGATCATCAACAATCGTGACCATGCCCATGCGCTTATGCGACATTTCTGCGAGAGCTTCGGGTAAACCGAGTTGCGCACAGACTATCGGTAGCTCTTCACCTTTGCGCATCACATCATGCACATGCGTTAATAAGCGGCGACCTAAAGCACCGCCAGGGTGGGAGCGGGCAAAGTCTGAAGCGCCGAAATTACGTGCTTCAAGACAGGCCACGGCTAGCGCATCACCGAGCGCTAACGCTACCGTCGTACTAGTCGTTGGCGCCAAACCAAGCGGGCACGCTTCCTTCTCAATACTACCATCTAAGAAAACATCACTCAATTTAGCTAAGTCAGAGTCGCGATAACCACTGATACAGATGATTTTTGTGCCAAGGCGCTTGAGTACAGGTAGCACAGTTGAGAGTTCAATAGACTGACCTGAGTAAGAAATGGCCAAGACAATATCTTGCGCCGTTACCATGCCTAAATCACCATGAACAGCTTCGGCGGAGTGTACGAAGAAGGAGGGTGAGCCGGTGGAGGCGAGTGTAGCAGAGATTTTCTTACCAATATGTCCAGACTTACCTATACCCATCACGACTACGCGTCCTGGGCAAGCCAGCAAGAGAGCAACAGCCTGCTCAAACTCGTGCCCAAGTCGATTGGCCACAGTTTCAAGCGCTGCTGCTTCAGCACGAATGGTGCGTTGACCAGCTAATAGGGAAGTGGAGTTTGTTTTTGTCATGCACTTATTTTAATCGCAAAGGCAATAGAATAAGACAGTATAGTAACGCATCTTCTAAAAAAGTCCTTACAGAATGTATCTTGGTCGTGACTTATTGTAAACTTAGCGTGAGTCCTTGATGACTCTGCATTCTTGCGGCCCATGCTCCTCTCTCAGTGCACACTCTCATTTCTAAGGAAAACTTCATGCATTATGATCCAGTTGACTTCGTCCGTTCGTCGATACGTTCAATTCCAGACTGGCCTAAACGAGGCGTTATGTTCCGTGATATCACGCCTGTATTGCAGGATCCGCGCTGTTTTCGCGCCTTAATTGATATCTTTGTTTATCGTTATATGCGTACTCGTTTGGACTTAGTGGCTGGTGTGGATGCGCGAGGCTTTATTTTAGGGAGCGGGATTGCATACGAATTGAATCTGGGCTTTGTGCCAATTCGCAAGAAGGGGAAATTACCTTACCAAACTGTAGGCGAGGACTATGATTTAGAGTATGGTCAAGCCTCGGTAGAAATCCATACGGATGCCGTCAAGCCAGGCCAGCGTGTGTTGTTGGTGGATGACCTGATTGCCACGGGAGGCACATTGTTGGCTGCTAGTCGCTTGCTGCATCGCCTAGGGGCGAACGTGGTTGAGGCTACTGCGATTATAGATTTGCCAGAGCTAGGTGGCTCAAAGTTGGTGCGTGACAGTGGTCTACCTGTATTTAGCTTGTTTGAGTTCTAGTCTTAATACCGATGAAGCTGAGTGAGAAGAAGATAATTCCTTCTCAGCTCCTAAATGTCTGCACTGAGTGTAAAAAAACCTGAAACAGGGAAACCGTTTCAGGTTTTTTAGTGTTACGCATCAATACTATTTTTTAGCTAGGAAAACCGTATGAGAACAAGCGATAAACAAGTCATCTCAAGACGCTTATCGCTGAAGGTCTACATAAGCAAAGTTTATAAGAACAAGCGATAAGC
>CAZIKJ010000097.1:0-1843 GCA_964539685.1 uncultured Pelistega sp. | reverse complement strand
CCAGGATATTGAGCGCGCCAAATAGGCATCTGATCGCGCAAATAGCTCTGAATGCTATCGGCTAATTCTTGGAAAAAGGTGCTGCTCGTACGGCCACAGCCTGGACAGGCTACCACCATCGGAGTGAAGGCACGCAAACCCATGGTCTGCAACATCTCTTGTGCCACAATCACTTCACGCCTACGATCACCACCAGGCTCGGGGGTCAAGGAGATACGAATCGTATCACCGATGCCTTCTTGCATCAAGACCGACAATGCGGCAGTTGATGCCACAATACCTTTGCTGCCCATACCTGCCTCAGTTAAACCTAGATGCAAAGGATAATCACAACGCTCTGAAAGATTACGATAGACCGAAATCAAGTCTTGTACGTGACTCACCTTGCAGGAAAGTACAATCTTATCGCCTGCCAAGCCTAGCTCTTCGGCACGCTGTGCATTCGTAATCGCAGAAACCACCAAGGCTTCACGCATCACCGCTTGGGCACTCCATGGCTGACTGCGCTGATTATTCTCATCCATCATACGGGCCATCAACTCATGATCTAGACTACCCCAGTTCACACCAATCCGTACAACCTTATCAAAGCGCGCTGCCACTTCAATCATCTGGGCAAAATTGTCATCGCGCTTCTTACCGCCACCCATATTGCCAGGATTAATGCGGTACTTAGATAGCGCTTGAGCACAATCCGGATACAGGGTCAATAATTTATGGCCGTTATAGTGAAAATCACCGATAAGCGGGACATCCACACCCATCTTGTCTAATTGTTCACGTATGCTCGCAACTGACTGTGCAGCTTCAGGCGTATTCACGGTGATACGTACTAACTCAGAGCCTGCTAAAGCCAGTTCTTTCACTTGAATCGCTGTGGCAATCGGATCTGCGGTATCGGTATTGGTCATGGACTGCACCACGATTGGGTGTTGGCCACCAATGCTTACTTGCTTATTACCCCAAGAGACAGTCGCTCCACGCGTAGGGCGACGAGCTTGCGGTCCCTTAGGGTATGGAATTGGAGAATTCATTGCTTAGTTAAACCAGTTACTAATAAATTCAATATCTTCAGCGCTCACCATGCCTTGATCATAAGCAATATAGCCAGCGCCAACTAATAAAACAAGAATCACTAAAATCCACACCCAAGCACCACTGCCACGTCGATTATCGGGCAATTGCTCATTCATACTCAGGTTGTAATTCGTTCTCAGGTTCTTGGTGTCGGGACTGACAACGCTATTGCCAGTCTCTTGCGCTAAGCGTTCAAGCGCCTTCGCTTCGTCAGCACCAACCGCTTTGGCAAATTTCTTCACAATACTGCGCAAGACAAATCCGCTAGGAAGACTCTCCCAGTGATTATTCTCAAGAGACTCTAATTGCTTTGCATGATATTTAGTGCTCTCCGAAACATCAGCCAGACTCATTTGACGCTGCAAACGGTGGGCGCGTAACCAAGCTCCAAGGCTATCGGTACTTGGTGGTACTAAGGACTCTTTGGTTAAATCTGGCATTGCTTGATTCATGATCTCACTTCTTTAATCGGTATGGTTTTACGTTCTTGCAATTTCTCACGAATGCGGGCACGGTCAATTACATCACCAGCTAATTGACCACAGGCGGCATCAATATCATCGCCACGGGTCTTACGCACAGTGGTAATCACACCTGCATCCATCAAGATACTCGCAAAACGACGTACTTGATTATTGCTAGAACGGTCTAAGCCAGACTCAGGGAATGGATTAAACGGAATTAAGTTTAATTTGCAACGAACCCGCTTGGCTAGCTCAATAAGTTGGTGAGCATGCTCATCACGGTCGTTAATGCCATCCAACAT
>CAZIKJ010000096.1:0-1692 GCA_964539685.1 uncultured Pelistega sp. | reverse complement strand
GATCTTATGCCGCACAATTATGCCCGAAGAGCAATTGGCCATTGACGAAGAACAACTTGTTGCTAGAGTCTTCTATGAGGAAGAATTGCGTACTTATGAACCCCAAGCGATTACTGCTTTCTGCAGCTGTACCAAAGAACGCGTAGCGGCAGCCTTAAAGATGCTCGGTCGAGCTGAGGTAGAAAGTATTCTGGAAGAAATGGGGCAAATCGAAGTTAAGTGTCATTTTTGTGGTAAGCCGTATGTATACGACCCGATTGATAGCGCCCAACTATTCTTAGAAGATGCTCAGATTTCTAGTACAGATACTAGCAATAGAATAAACTAAAGCCCTCTATACATTCACGTTGATAGACTCACAACCCACCCTAAGGTCTTAGCATCATTGCTAAGACCTTTTTGTCTATCTGTAGTTCTAACAATTTTCTAATAGTGTAAAACTTGTCACACTAAGCATACTTTTGCCTCCTCTACATAGAACAGGCAGACCTACAAACCCGAATTTATGGAGTCTAGTAGAGTGTCGCTATGCCCCACTTCCTTGGCAAGACCTGGCTTTACCGCTATTGAATTTATTATCGCCGCCATCCCAATTCTTCTGCTTAGTCTCAGTGCCTATGAAGTGAGTCTGTGGTATCAACATCGACATATGCTAAACCTTGCTATGCTCGAAGCAGCAAGACAAGGTTCTGTCCAACACGCCCATCCACAAGCGATACAAGCAGCCTTTGAACAAGCCATAACACCGTTATTTGTCCCCACAGGAGCGTATAACAGTGCTGCCTCACGTCGGGATGCCTATTTTAACCGTATCCAAGCGCAAGCAGGAGCCTCTTGGCGCATTTTAATTGAAGACCCCAAACCCGAACATTACCTTGATTTTAAACGACCTGATTTAATGATTGCGCAACGCACAGGAATGGATGCAATCGACAATAACTTTCAGAAAGAACAACATCAGCGTAAGTCGAGTGGTCTATTTTCAGCTCAGACAATTTATCAAGCAAACACCCTAACATTGAGTATTATCTATCCCTACAAACCTAAAGTACCTGGCATGAGCACACTCTTTCGTCAATTAGGACGCTTTCAGAGCGATGCATTTTCCGCTGCACTCATGCGACAGGCTGGTGTTTTGCCCATTCGTCAGCATGTCGCTATCAGTATGCAATCACACCCTGTCATGTGGTCAAGACACCAAGCGAAGAATGTCAGCTATCCTCATCAATCAAGTACACCTTCAGTCTCATCACAGGGGCAGCCTAACGCTGATACGTGCGTCAGCATATGGTGTAATCCTAGCACTCGAGCTGATTCTAATGGAAGTCTGCAAATGCCATCTAGCGCTCCGCCAAGTTTACCCACTACGAAAAATTCGAGTCCTCCACCCAAGACACCTACAGGCTCAACATCATCGTCTCCCAGCACTGCGGAAACAACCACACAGCAGACTCAATCAGGCGCTACAGGTAATAACTCAACTCGCCCTAGCCAAGATCCTGGCACAAATAATCACGCACATCTGCCGCCTACAGAGCAAGCCCCTAACATTCAGAAAAACATGACTGAGCCTATTAGCCAAAATCAAGATGAGGAACTTTGTGGTGTTAGCCTGTGTTGTCACTAAAACAAGCCCATTGAAATCTTGCTCTGCGTGTGGGAAGAGACTTGGAATTTAATTTAGGTGAATTA
>CAZIKJ010000095.1:0-26586 GCA_964539685.1 uncultured Pelistega sp. | reverse complement strand
ATTAATTATTTTGATTAGACGCTTGGACTCTGCTGCTGTCTAATTTCACTTAAAAACTGCCCTGAATGTCGGCGATTTAACTATCGCCTGAGCCAGAACTACCTGAACTCGATGATGGGCTATTGCCCCCTCGGAAATCGGTTACATACCAACCGGTACCCTTAAGCTGGAAACCTGCAGCTGTCACTTGCTTCGTTAGCGTCTCTTTACCGCATTCAGAACAAGTGGTCAAAGGTGCATCAGACATTTTCTGGATAGCTTCTTTTTGATGACCGCAATCGCTACATTTATACGCATAAATAGGCACGTAAATACCCTCAACAAATCAATTAATACCAAGTAAACAAGCAAGGCCTCAGGTGCCGAGTTCAAAAGAATCTACGTGCTATTGCAAAGAATAGGAGTTAAAGTATAGGGGCTTGTCATTAGCTATGACTCGCCTATTCCTCACTTCTTGCTCAGCTATTACTGAGCTATTACTAACCTGTTACTCAGTATAGCGCACCAAGATTTGAACCTAAGTACATGAAAGCCTTGCTTAAAATTAAAGCTTAACTGCGTATTTTAACGCTTTTTTATGCTTGATTTTAGATTTTATGCTTGGCGAAGGTAACAAAAAATCTAGCCGCCTCCCACCATGAGCAGGAAAGCGGCTAGATTCAGATTACTTACGCTTTACACGGATGCTTTATACCAGTGCTTTACACGGGCAACAAAAACATCGCGGCAGCGACTAAAGTCGGCACTAGCGCCGCTAGAATCAAGTTCTTCGGCGAAATGGCACCGTCAGGGAAGCAACCACGTAAAATTGAGAAGCCTGCTGGGTTCGGTGCATTAGCAATCACGGTTAACCCACCACCAGCCACGGCACCCGCCACCAACATATAACGCCATACTTCATTAGTACCTTCGACTAAAGAGCCCAAATAGGTTAAGGCCGCATTATCAGTCACCGCAGTCAAGATTGTAGAACCCCAGAATAAGGCCATTGGCGACATGCCAGCTAAGACATCTTGTAACCACCACTTCTGCAGGCCACCTAAGATAATCAAGCCAGCTAAGAAGAAGCCCACCATGAGACCTTCTTTAATCATCAAAGGATTCTGGTGACGGCTATAAGCACCACAAAAACCGATAAACAGCATCAAGAGGCCAATGAAGATGGCTGGATGATGAGCAAAAACCACGACGCAGACTAAAAATAGCGTATGAATCGCCATAAAGATAAGCGGCACTGGCTCACGCTTATTCGCGCCATCATCATCGCGACGCTCATTAATACCGCGACCGGTACCCACAGAACGGGCAATAATATCACCACGACAAATCAAGGTAATCGCCAAGGCATTAATAATCACGGCTACAGCGGCACGCCAACCAAAGTGTGTCGCCATGAAGGTGGTGTCCCAACCGAAGGTCTGAGCCACCATCAAGACAGGAGGCGCCGCATAGGATGTTAAGACACCACCAATTGAGATATTCACAAATAGCACACCAATGGTGAGGTACTTAAAGCGCACATTGCCACTACGAGAGAAGAAAGCTTCACGTAACATCAAGGCGGCCAAGGTCATCGCGGCAGGCTCTGTAATGAATGAGCCCGCTAATGGTACTAAGCTTAAGGTAATAAAGAAGGTCGCCACCTCAGTCTGAACCGGCACAACACGTGCTAAATAACGCACGATACCATTCACCATCTCCAGAATTGGACGACTCGCCGCAACCACCATAATCGTAAACACGAATAAGGGCTCGGTAAAGTTACGCGTATCCATATACTCTACCGCTGAAGCGACTCCACCACTAGCCGCCATAAAGACAATCAAGACCGCCGCCCAGACACCGAAGACGGCTTCAACTTCCGACATCAAGTGCCAAATCCCTGCGTGAGGACCTGGTTTATGCGCCAATTTGGCAAAAACGGGCACTGAAAACGTATGAATGATGGCGAGTACAAAGAGTATCGTTGCAATTAATTCAATCGTACTTGGCATAAATAAAAACCCTTTTTTAAATTATTCATCCACTCTGGGGTGAGCCGATGTAGTTATAGACTGTTTTTCAGTATGAATTACGCATACTTGCCGAAGATATGAGGCCTATGCTTCTCTTACGTAGCACCTCAATAGGTAGATATATACCTCAACACAGCATCAAGACTAATAGGCGTATCATCTACTACGGATATAGTGCTCGGCTGTGGGTGAGGCATTCACCTACCTTATTTCGCCAAAGAGGCTAACCAAATAGCACATAAACGCTCCATACCGATGCGATCCTCCTGATCAAATCGATTGGCAAGCGGACTATCAACATCCCATACACCGATCAGCTGCTCTCCCTGCAGCAAGGGAACCACAATTTCCGAACGTGAGGCCACATCGCAAGCAATATGGCCTGGGAACGCATGCACATCAGGCACTAACTGCGTATTACGTGTACGAGCAGCAGCTCCACACACACCACGATCTAAGGCAATCCGCACACAAGCAACCTTACCTTGAAATGGCCCCAAGACTAACTCAGTACCATCAAATAGATAAAAACCACTCCAGTTCAAATCAGGCACATTATTAAATACTAAGGCACTCATATTGGCGGCATTCGCAATCATATTCGTTTCACCGCTTAGTACGGCTTCTAATTGCTGCGCCAATTGCGCATAGTGCTCTGATTTTGGTAGTTCAGTGTCGATTGAAGATAAGTCAAACATAATTTCACACAAATTTGAAGGATCTGTAAATCATTAACTACCCTAAGTAAACCATCAGCGAAGTATCCAGCTCATCAGTGAAGTATCCAAGGATAAGCCCATCCAGCACCTAATTTACATGCGAGAAGCACAGGCTAGCATTCGCTTCAATAAGTCGCACAAGCTTACATAAAGGTAAGAAATTTACAGAATTAATTTTCGATTCTAACATCAGATAAATTCCATGTCCTTATTTTTCACAGATTTTTTCGCTACAATTAGCCCATTGCCTTAATTCTTTTATTGTCCTACACCATGAGCACCTCTGTCGATCTAAGTGATATTCATCAACATAATGACTGGGTTAGTCGTTATCTACCCGCAAGTTGGGGACCCTATGCCCGCCTAGCTCGACTCGATCGCCCTGTCGGTACTTGGTTAACCTTATTGCCCTGCATCGCGGCGCTTATTCAAGCGGCTCATGGCATACCTGAATTTTGGCGTCTCATCATTTTTAGCTTAGGCGCTCTCTTAATGCGCAGCGCAGGCTCGACAATTAATGATATCTGGGACCGTGACTTTGATAAGCATGTCGAGCGCACGCGTTTTCGCCCCTTAACCAGTGGCCAGGTTAACCTGAAACAGGCGGTGGCCTTCTTACTGGCACAGTTCTTCTTATCCGCACTCTTACTCTTTTTCATTAACAGCTATAGTCGCTGGTTAGCCTTAGCTTTAGTCCCTTTAGTGATTATTTATCCGCTTTGCAAGCGCTTCACGTATTGGCCACAAGCTGTGCTCGGTGCCGCCTTTAACTGGGGTATGCTGATGGCCTGGACCGATACCGGCAACACCTTACCGCTCGCCGCTGTCCTGATGTGGTTAGGTGCCCTAACCTGGCAGATTGGTTACGATACGATTTATGCGTATACCGATATTCGTGATGATGAACGCCTTGGCCTACGCTCAACCGCCCGACGCTTTGGCACTCAAGGAATTTATTGGCTAAGCGGTTTTTATATCGTCAGTATTATTTTATGGGTACTGGCTGGCTATTGGATGCAAATGAGTTGGGCGTATCACGTCGTGATGCTTGCCGTTGCCGCTCACCTCTTCTGGCAGCTATACCGTTTTGATTTAAACCGTCCTGACCGTAGTTTTAGCTTATTTAGAGCGAATATTCTAACTGGGGTTTTACTCGTCATCGCTGCCTTGGCGGGTGTATATATCCGTTAAGCAAAACCATCTAGGCGTATTCACACACGCCAGTCATCTTGCTACTGACAGACGAGAATTTAAAAAATGACCGCCAAAATATTAGGTTTTTAGGCCTAACTTTTGGCGGTCACTTCATTCTAGAGCTATATTTGACAGTGAGCGCAAAAAACGGGTTTTGCGCGTTCGGCTAGTTAATTACTTAGCGCGTTGCTCAATTGCTTTTTCGGCTAACTCAACCAAGTCCGTACCAATACGCTCTTTCCACTTATCGTAGACTGGCTTGGTCGCTGCCACGAAAGCGGCGTGTTCTTCAGGTGTCACATGATGCACTTCAACATTCTGCGATTGGATTTCTTTCAGTAAAGAATCATCATCGGCTGTCATACCTTTGCGGGCAATCACGACTTCCTGTTTACCTGCATCAATCGCGGCTTGGCGCACAATTTCACGATCTTCTTCAGTCCAAGAGTTCCACACTTCTTTATTCACCACAAAGATCAATGGGTCATTCACATAGTTCCATAGTGTGAGGTATTTCTGACCCACATTAAATAACTTAGAACCATTGTAAATAGAGAGAGGGTTTTCTTGACCATCGACCGCTTGGCTAGCTAAGGCAGGTTGTGCATCAGCCCAACTCATTTGTACAGGGTTGGCACCTAAGGCAGTGAAGGTATCAATATACAGTGGTGAGCCAACCACGCGTAGTTTCAAGCCTTTCATGTCTTCAGGTGTCTTGACTAAGCGTTGTGAGTTACTTAACTGACGGTAACCATTCTCACCCCAGGCCAGTGGAATGACACCGGCTTTTTCAATACGTTCAAAAATCTTCTTACCGACCTCACCCTGAGTTAAGGCATCAACCGCGGCATAATCAGGCATTAAGAACGGCAAAGAGAATAAATTCAATTCGCGTACTTGTGGTGACCAGTTAATGGTTGAGCCTACAGCCATATCAATGATGCCTTGGCGAATCCCCGTAAATTCACGAGTTTGGTCACCTTGTACTCACGACGTGCCAGGATACACTTTAATATTAATACGGCCATTCGTGCGCTCACGCACAAGATCAGACCAGATCGTAGTGGCCTGGCCCCATGGGAATGTCGTGTTCACGACCAGCGATAATTTGTACTCCGATTTATATTTAGTTTGCGCATAGGCCGTGCTTGTCGCTGCAGCAACTAACGATGCACCCAACACAATATTTTTCAGTAATGAGGATAATTTCATTCAAAGCTCCTGTTTAATAAATTCTTATGTCTATCGGTATTATTTTGCATTTAAGGTTGTTGGTAACCAGGTGGCGATGCCAGGGAATATGATAACCAGAAGTAAGGCAACAAACATACCTAGTAATAACCACAATACCCAACGGATGGTCGACTCCATCGGCACATTGGCGATACGGCAGGACACCATTAAGTTCACCGCCAGTGGTGGCGTAAACTGACCCACCGCTACCATAATCGTGAGAATCACCCCAAACCAAATCACATCCCATTCGAAATGGTTAACAATCGGCATCAAGAGTGGGACGAAGATCAAGAAGATGGAAATACCATCTAAGAACATACCCATCACGACCAAGAGCAGAATAATCACCGCGAGAACGCCATACTCACCCAGACCAGAATTCACTACAGCATGCGTAATCGGGTCAATAATGCTCAAGGTTGATAAGGCCCAAGCAAAAATCCCCGCCAAGGTCACGATAAATAGAATCACGGCTGAGAGCTCGGCCGCCTCACGAAAAATAATAAAGAGGTCCTTAAACTTAATCGTACGGTACACCACCATGCCTACAAATAAGCCATAGAATACCGCCACCACTGCAGCTTCAGTCGGCGTAAACCAACCTAAGCGCATACCACCCAAAATCACCACGGGCGCCGCTAACCCCCAAGACGCTTCAACTAAACTCTTGAAAAAAGGCGGACGTGCAATGGAACCCTCGTTCATACCTAAACCATAGACACGCGAGACCCACACCGCAGGAATAATGATACAGGCACCCGCTAATAAACCGGGGAACAAGCCTGCCGCAAACAAGTCTGGCACAGAAGCCTGAGGCACTAAGACTGAATAAATAATAAAGGCGACTGAAGGCGGAATCAAAATATCGGTAGAAGCCCCTGCAGCTACCACACTGGCAGAGAACGGCGCTGGATAACCTGCCTTACTCATGGCGGCAATCATGACACCCCCAACCGCTGCCGCACTCGCTGGACCTGAGCCAGAGATCCCACCAAGCAACATGGCCACCACCACACTCACGAGTGGCAACATACCTGGACCACGTCCCACTAAAGCAGTGGCAAAAGTCACTAAGCGTTGAGCCACACCCGAACGATCAAAGATCGAGCCCAGCAGTACAAACATAGGAATCGCTAACAGTGGATACTTTGACAAACCCGCATAAAAGCTTTGTGGTACAGCCATCAAACCATACCAATTGGTGTCCAGATTCGACAGAATAATCGCCAACATGCCCGACAAGCCCAAGGCAATAGCCACAGGCACGCCAATAATCATTAAAAGCGCAAATAAACCAAATAAAAGTGTTGCAATCATAATTCACGCACCTTCCAGAGACGACGTAGGAGGCCCGCTAGGCGCACGCAAATTAAAAGGGATATGACGGGCAACCAGATGCTATACCACCACGTAGGCACACCAATGGAAGGAGAAATATCGCCGAACTCCATCTCATCCAAACTCATTTTGAAGGACAAAATCGTAAAGACAATGAAAAAGCCAAAGACAATGACACTCGCCAACAGATTAATACGCCAACGAGTGCCCGTACTGCGACGATTGACAAAAAAATCAATACTAATATGTTGATGGCGCACAAAGGCCGAACTCGTACCCAGCATGGTTACGACAATTAAGAGAAAGATAGAGAGTTCTTCAGTCCAGGCAAAAGACTGCGAAGTGAAATAGCGCACGATGACATTGGCCATCGTAATGCAGGCTAAAGTGGCCATTAAGATGACCAATAGCGTATCTTCAATTTTTAGATTTTTAGTGCCGTCAGACGGCCTTACTTGTGAGTCAGACATTGGTAAACAAAACTTGTTAGACCAACAAATCTACGCTCATAACTGCTTTAGTTATCGTGCCCGCTAAGGCCTGATGAAGCCAAAGCATCGGTATTGCAGCGCATCTTGTGAATGCGCTTTAATAGGATTTATTCGGTTCGCTTCTTAACTCAGGGTGGTGAGTGTTTAAGCAAAATAAAAAAATATTTTAGCACTTAATAACTTGCCGTTCTAAGTAACGACAAGAACGTTCGGACAAATACCTACACGCAGAACAACGCTCACTCAGCAATGCAGGCCTAGTCATTGGTACTAGGCCTGATACTTTTATCGTTTACATCTTACTCCGTGAGGTAAATGCGATCTAATTGCATTTTACTAGGCGTTCTTGCGCTCAGCGATATCCACAGCGGCCGTAAAGAGCAAGTCGGTAGAAGAGTTCAGCCCCGTTTCGACCGAGTCCTGAATCACACTGATGGTCACACCAATCGCGATTACTTGTGCGGCAATATCATTGCTAATACCGAATAAGCTACATGCCATAGGAATTAACAATAATGAACCACCAGGCACACCCGAGGCACCGCAAGCAGCAATCGTCGCCAACAAGCTTAATAAGAAAGCCGAAGCCATATCAACCTGAATACCGAGTGTGTTTGCCGCCGCTAAGGTCAAGACCGAGATAGTGATCGCCGCACCTGCCATATTAATCGTGGCACCCAGCGGGATAGAAACCGAATAGGTTTCTTCACGCACACCGAGTTTCTTCGCGAGATCCATATTCACCGGAATATTCGCCGCCGAGCTACGTGAGAAAAAGGCCATCATGCCACTCTCAGCCAAGCAAGTGAACACTAAGGGATAAGGGTTCTGACGAATCTTTAACCACACAATAAAGGGATTAATCACTAAAGCAACAAAGGCCATCGCACCCACTAAGACCAAGACCAATTGACCATAGCTAAGCAGACTCGTTAGGCCAGTCGCTGCTACGGTTGAAGCCACAATGCCAAACACACCGAAAGGCGCTAAGCGAATCACCCATTGCACCACCTTAGTCATGGCCTCAGCAATATCGGCGATAAAATTCTTAGTCGCTGGCGTTGCAAAGCGTAAAGCCACCCCAAATAAAATCGCCCAGGTCAAAATACCGATATAGTTTGCTGACATAAGTGCATTCACTGGATTATCAACAATCTTCAAGACCAAGGTATGCAATACCTCGACAATACCAGCAGGCGCATTCTCAACACCAGACTCTGGGTTGGGTAAAGCCAAGGTCGTTGGGAACAGAAAGCTTGAAACCACACCTGTAATTGACGCAGCTAAAGTGCCCAAGATATATAAGACAATAATGGGGCGCATATTTGAATCTGCCCCAATATCTTGACGGGCCAAGGCCGCCATCACTAAAATAAAAACCAAGATAGGCGCAACTGATTTCAAAGCACCGACAAAAATCGTCCCTAGCAAGGCAAATTTAAGACCTAGATCTGGCCATACGGCTCCAATAATCGCACCAAGGACTAAACCGAGAAGCACTTGCTTCACTAAACTACCGCGCAAAAAAGCGCTACTGTATTTGCTAAAAATCATAAAACTTTCCTCAATAATGCGCCGTATTGTAGCTTTTTTTCAGAGTGACGAGATAAATTTAAGCGCCACCCTAGTAAGTCTAGAGCAGCGCTTAAGAGGCTGTATAGGCTATTTTCTCTATGGGCTATGTATGCCTTAGAAGGCTCTACCCAACTCAGAGGTCTACATACCTCGCCTTATTGCTCGGCATAAAGCACCGAATCCGCTTAGGCTAACGCACATTATTCGGTAGCCACATCACAATCTGCGGAAAATAATAGATCGTAAATACCGCCACAATCATCAGCAAAAACATGGGGAAGGCGACTTTGGACACATAGGTTAACTCTTTACCACTCATACCCGAGAGGACAAAGAGGTTAAAACCCACAGGTGGCGTAATTTGCGCCATCTCAATAACAAAAATCAGAAAGATACCGAACCAAATTAAATCAATACCTGCTGCTTGCACGGTCGGCAACAAAACCCCCATGGTCAGTACCACTAATGAAATGCCATCTAAAAAGCAACCCATAATGATAAAAAAGACCAAGAGCACCAAAATCAAGCCGACTTGAGAAAGACCCAATGAAGCAATCCACTGCGCTAAGGCATTAGGCAAACCAATATAGCCCATGGCTAAGGTGAGGAACTGTGCACCCGCTAGAATTAGGGCAATCATGCAGTACATGCGCGTTGCGCCCATCAGCGAGTCTTTAAAGACCGACCAACGCATATCACCCTGTAAGGTAGCAATCAGCAAAGCCCCTACTACACCCACGCCAGCGGCTTCGGTGGCCGTAGCAATCCCAGCATAAATTGACCCCAGCACCGAAGCAATTAAAATCACTACGGGAATTAAGCTTGCTGAGGCTTTGATTTTCTGCACAAAGCTCATTTTGGTTCTTTCATATTGCATCTGCTGTGGGTGCAATAAGGCCCAAATAATGATGTAGCCCATAAATAAGCTCGCCAAGAGAATCCCTGGCAAAACACCTGCCATAAAAAGCTTTGAGATGGAGACATTAGCCGATACCCCATATACAATCATAATGATGGAGGGTGGTATCAAAAGCCCTAATGTACCCGCACCCGCTAAGGTTCCCAACACAATCCCATCAGGATAGCCACGCTTCTTGAGTTCTGGAATAGTCATCTTGCCAATCGTGGCGCAGGTGGCGGCCGAAGAGCCAGATACCGCCGCAAAAATAGCACAACCCACCACATTGGTATGCAAAAGGCGTCCTGGTATGGCATCTAACCACGGCGCGAGGCCTCGAAATAAATCGCTGGAGAGTCTGGTGCGAAAGAGAATCTCACCCATCCACAAGAATAAAGGTAAGGCCGTTAAGGTCCAACTTGAGGCAGCTCCCCAAATCGAAATCGCCATCGCATCACCCGCTGAACGTGGCGAAAATACCTCCATCACAAACCAAGCAGCCCCCGAGAGTGCTAAGCCCACCCAGACACCGCCGGCTAAGAGACCAATAATACTGGTGATCAGCACCAAGATAATCAGTGTTTCATTCATAATTATTCGTGTCCTGAAGCAGCATCTTCTGGCCTTAAGCTTGATTTGCCACGTAAGCTATAAATCAATTCTTCAGCCAAGGCAATCGCAAAAATCACGCAACCAATTGCCATGCCCAACTGCGGAATCCACAAGGGAGTCGCATCTTCATCGGTTGAAAGATCGTTAAACGCATAAGAATCCATGACTAAATTCACGCTATACCACGCAAGATTAGCAGCGATAAGCGTCGCAATAAGCAGAGCCAAGAGATTGAGATAGTGCCGAGCACCTTTTGCCAAGGCATTCAACAAGAGCGTGACACGGATATGTTCGTTTTTACGAAAAGTGTGAGCAAGTGATAAAAAGCCAGCGGCTGCCATTGAATAGCCCGCATAAGCATTTAGACCTGGTAGATGCCAGCCCATTTGCCTAGCGATAATCAAGAGCAGCACGCAGACTAATATACTCACCATAAATAATGCCGCCACAAAACCCGCGGCATTATAAATAGCATCTAAAAATTTACGCATGATAAGTAAGTTGCGCCCTTATTTACGGTATTCTTCAAGCAATTTCTTGCCATCGTCACCCGCTTTCTTTTCCCACTCATCAATCATCACCTTGGTCGCATCCACAAACTCTTTCTGTAAGGACTCAGATGGTGTGATCATCTGCATGCCGTTCTTGGCCATTTCTTCTTTGAAGAAGTTCGTGCGTTCGCGAGAGAGATCCCAGCCCGCTTTTTCTGCATTCGCTGCAGCATCAAGCAAGGCTTTCTGCTGAGTTTCATTGAGTGCGTCAAAGGCTTTCTGATTCACAATCACCGCATTCTTCGGCAACCAGGCTTCGGTGTCATAGAAGTATTTGATGTATTCGTAAATCTTACTATCGTAGCCTGTTGCACTGGAGGTCATCAGTGAGTTCACCACCCCTGTTGCCAAGGCTTGGCTGAGTTCAGCCGCTTGAATGGTCACTGGCTGCGCACCCACAATCTGTGCGATTTTTGCCGTAACTGGACTATAAGCACGCCATTTTAAACCCTTCAAATCATCAATAGAGTTGAGTTCTTTATTGACGAAAATACCTTGCGGTGGCCAGGCAACGGTGTAGAGTAATTTCATGCCTTGCGACTCAAGTTTCTTCTCTAAGAAAGGCTTTTGCGCTTGATAGAGTTTCCAGGCGGCATCGTAACCTGAAGCCACAAACGGCAAACCATCTAATTCAAAGATAGGGTCTTCATTAGCAAAGTTAGTCAGAATAATCTCACCTGCTTGTGCTTGATTACTTTGTACAGCACGCTTGATTTCAGGTGCTTTAAATAAAGCCGCATTAGGATGTAAGGTGATTTTGAAGTCACCATTGGTCAGGGTACTGACTTCATTGGCAAACTTGTGCAAGATTTCAGTATGGAAATTCGACTCTGGATAAGCGGACGGTAGGTCCCACTTAGTTTCAGCATGGGCTTGTGAGCTGATGCTGGCGCCCATAACGATTGTTGAAAGCAGGAGTGATTTTTTCAACATGACAAACTTTCCTTCAAAAAATAAGACATAGAAATAACTTTATACTGCCTTGAATCGTCTGTAAAGCGCTAGGGTCGTGTATTAGGGATAATCTTAAGTAGCAGCAACACTGACTTTTTCAGTAAAAAAACTTCACATCTTCGTTTACCAGTGGGCTCGTTCGAGAAGAAGGCAAACTGAGACCTTTTGTCCATGAGTGTTCATTAATGAGCGTACTGCCTTAAATCCATTAAGCATTGCACTGAAAGTTGATTTTTGTCATACGCTAGACATCATTAAAGGTGTACTCTAGAAGAGTCAACTTATCAAAAGTAAGTTGTTTCTATTAATCTACGCACGAAGGATGATTATGACCGCTCAGTTTTTTATGCCTAGTAACAACGTAATCGGTGCCGGCGCACTTGATTCAGCCGTAGAACAAATTGCCTCATTAGGCTTTAAAAATGCCTTTATCGTTACCGATAAGCCCTTAGCCGAATTAGGCTTTGCCGCCGATGTTGCGAAACGTCTAGAAGACAAGGGTATTAACAGCGTAATCTTTGATGATGTACAACCTAACCCGACCGTTAGTAATGTGAATAGTGGTTTGGCTTTATTAAAAGAAGCGGGCGCTGACTGCGTTGTTTCTTTAGGTGGTGGTTCACCGCATGACTGCGCTAAAGGCATCGCCATTGTCGCGACAAACGGCGGCAAGATCGAAGACTATGAAGGTCTTGATAAATCAAGTAAGCCACAATTACCCCTGATTGCCATTAATACAACTGCAGGCACCGCCTCTGAAATGACCCGATTCACGATTATTACCGATGAGTCACGTCATGTAAAAATGGCGATTGTGGACAAGCATGTCACCCCCATCCTCTCTGTGAACGACCCTAAGCTGATGGAAGATATGCCAGCCTCACTCACTGCAGCGACAGGTATGGATGCCTTAACCCATGCGGTTGAAGCTTATGTTTCTACGGCCGCCAACCCGATTACCGATGCTTGTGCAGTAAAGGCGATCGAGCTGATTGCGAAATTCTTACCTACGGCGGTAAAAGAGCCTAAAAATGCCGAAGCACGTGAGCAAATGGCCTATGCACAGTTTTTAGCAGGCATGGCCTTCAACAATGCTTCCCTTGGCTACGTACATGCCATGGCGCACCAATTAGGCGGCTTCTATGATCTGCCTCACGGTGTATGTAACGCACTTCTATTGCCACATGTTGAAGCATTCAACCAACGCGCAGCGCAAGCACGCCTAAACGACGTTGGCGCTATCCTCTCAGCGAACAATGCTGAGCTCAATGGTTTAGCCGTTATTGAGGCCATTAAAGCCTTAGCCGCGATTGTTGGTATTCCTAAAACCTTACGCGAATTAGGCGTTAAAGAAGAGGACTTCAAAACTCTCGCTGAGAATGCTATGAAGGATGTTTGTGGTTTAACCAATCCCGTACAACCGACATTAGAAGAAGTCATCGGCATCTATGCAGCCGCTTACTAAGCGCCTCATCACCTAAGCAAGAAAGATTAGGGTTGAACAGGTTTAAATCAAGCATGAACAAGCTCTACTACCGCTTGATAGACCCTAATCTTGTTAACTTTCCTTACAAACGCTCTACTTTTCTTAACAGACAAGCGCCCCCGAATTTATTAATATGATGTTGTTAAGCACTCTCAGCTCTTTTCTAAGGAAATGAAACAATGAAAAAATTACTTATAGCTAGCCTATTTGCCGCTGCTTTTTCAGTAGCGTGTAGTTCTCAACCAGTCGAAACCGAATCTACCCCTGTGCCTGATGCACACACAGCCGAGATGGCTCTAGATTGGAATGGTACTTATGAAGGCGTATTACCTTGCGCAAGCTGCGAAGGCATCAAGACAACATTGACCTTGAATAACGATAAAACTTATCTACTGAACGAAGTCTACTTAACGAATAAACCTGGTCAGAATAACTTCAACACGACAGGTAAGTTTGAGTTCGATGCGCAACAAGCTTCTCTTATTCGTTTAGATGAAAAAGCCGATAAACGTGTATTTTTTGTTGGCGAGAATATGCTTGAAGCCCGCGATGCTGAGACAGGCAAAGCAATTGAAGGCAATATGAACTATATTTTGAATAAGAAATAAATAACCAACTAGATTAGCTTGGCTTGTTGTACTAAGCCGGCTTGATGCATTAGCTTCTACTGAATGCATTAGGTCGGCTTTAATTAATTGCTTATCCCACGTATAACGCTTGAGTCACTTAGTAAAGTTTGAGCAGCACATCAAGTAACCGTCATTGACGTCCTCCCCCAGCCCAATGACAGGGTTTACGGCTCGTTCTAATCAAGCAAATTGTTTAAGAGAAATATATCGATTCAAAAACCAGACTAAGGACAACATCACGGGCACTTCCACCAGAACCCCCACCACCGTCGCTAATGCTGCACCAGAGCCTAGACCAAACAGTGAAATCGCTACGGCCACGGCCATCTCGAAGAAATTCGACGTACCAATTAAACAAGCGGGTCCTGCCACATTATGCGGTAATTTAAGGTATTTTGCGCCCCATAGGGTAAGGAAGAAAATACCGTAGGTCTGGATGAGTAGCGGGATAGCAATTAAGACAATCACCATCGGTTGGTCGAGAATTGTCTGCGCTTGGAAAGCAAACAATAAAACCACGGTAAGTAGCAAACTCGACATAGAGAAGGGCTTGAGCTGAGCGCCTAACTGCTCAATAGAGCGGCCATGCTTTAGCCAATAATGCCGTGTTATAACCCCCGCAACTAGTGGTAGGATAACGTATAAAATGGTTGATAAGACCAGAGTATCCCAGGGAATTTCAATATCACTAACACCCAATAGGAAGGCCGCAATTGGTGCATAGGCAAAGATCATTACAATATCATTCACCGATACTTGCACCAAGGTGTAGTTGGAATCACCCTTCACTAATTGGCTCCAGACAAACACCATTGCCGTACAAGGTGCCACGCCAAGCAGAATCATGCCAGCAATGTATTCTTGCGCGTCTTGTGGATTCACCCAATCAACAAACAATACACGGAAGAACAACCACCCTAAAGCGGCCATGGTAAAAGGCTTAATTAACCAGTTAACCACTAAGGTCAAGAATAGGCCCTTCGGCTTCTTACCCACATCTTTAATCGCCGACCAGTCAATCTGCAGCATCATCGGAAAGATCATTAACCAAATAAGTACGGCTACCACAAGATTCACTTTAGCGATTTCTAGACTCGCAATAAATTCAAATACACCTGGAATAAAAGAACCTAAAATGACGCCAATCACAATGGCTAACGCGACCCAAACAGTCAAAAATCGTTCAAAAACACCCATTTTCTTTCTCAATATAATTAATTTTAGTTAGGACTTGGATATCAAGAAGTAAGCTTCAGCTAATCGTAAGGCTACAAGCGCCTAACATTAAGTCAATACGCAGCTCGTACAACGTAAATATCACTTAAATACTGCGCTGATTCACACGTTTAGATAGCTCAACCGCACTTTCGCGACGCTCACTATAGCGATCGACTAAATAGCTTGTGCAATCGCGAGTCAATAGTGTGAATTTAAACAATTCTTCCATCACGTCTACTATGCGTTCATAGTACGAAGAAGGTTTCATACGCCCTTGTTCATCAAACTCTAAAAAGGCTTTAGCCACTGACGACTGATTCGGGATCGTAATCATACGCATCCAACGTCCTAGAACACGCATCTGATTCACGGCATTAAAGGATTGCGAACCACCAGAAACTTGCATAAGAGCCAGTGTCTTCCCTTGAGTCGGGCGCACCGCGCCAACGGATAAAGGAATCCAATCGATCTGAGCCTTAAGAGTACTCGTCATGGCCCCATGGCGCTCTGGTGAAGTCCAGACCATCCCTTCGGCCCATGTAGCTAGCTCACGCAACTCTTGCACTTTAGGATGTGTCTCGGGTGCATCATCAGGTAAAGGTAAACCGCGCGGATCAAAAACCCTCGTCTCCGCGCCCATCTTGTTCAGTAATCGCGCCGCCTCTTCAGTTACAAAACGACTATAAGAGCGCTCACGTAATGAACCGTATAAGAGCAAAATACGCGGAGGATGCGTAGCACGCTGAGTAGGTAAGAGCTTTGTTAAATCGGACAGATCGAATGCCTGCTCATCGATGTTAGGTAAATCATTACTGAACAATTTCTATATTCCTTGAAATAACAAAGCGCTTGCTATATGTAGCCCTATGAGGGCCCTTTTGACATAGCGAACGCTTTCATGTGTCTACTTACAGACGGGCAAGTTCATCCGCAGTTGATTGCAAAGCAGACATCTGCAGCTTCTCATGTGGCAGATTGGTCAGAATTTCCAAGCGGCGACGAATCATAAACATGGTCTGTTTAAAGGCTTCAAGCTTCTCTTCATCCGTACCTTCACCTTCCGATGGGTCAGGATAGCCCCAATGCGCAGTAGCTGGATGACCAGGCCAAATTGGGCATACTTCACCCGCCGCATTATCACAAACCGTAATAATCAAATCCATCTGCGGCGCGTCAGGGGTAGCAAACTCATCCCAACTCTTACTGCGTAGACCCTCAGTTGATACACCCGCATTCTGCAATACGTGTAGACCTAATGGATTCGGTTGTTGATTGTCTCTTGGGCTGCTACCCGCCGAATACGCCTTAAAGCGCAAGGGACTCATATCATTGAGTAAGGCTTCAGCCAAAATACTGCGGGCAGAATTATGGGTGCAGAGAAATAAAATATTAAGGGGCTTAGTCATCTCAGTCATGGTATTCACACTCACGGTGGTTAGTGGATTGGGGGTAAGTGCTTGCATGGGCATACAGGCGACACCCTCACAACAATTCTCAGTTAAATAGGCCAGTAAATTATTCATTGTTGGGATTGCGGCACGATATAAGACACTGCGACCCTGACGCTCTTGGCTTACCAGTTCAGCATTACTCAACTCTTTCAAATGAAATGAGAGGGTATTGGGGGCGATACTCAGCTTATCGACTAAGTCACTAGGAGTTAAACCATGATGTCCTGCCACAACGAGGGCACGAAATACACGTAAACGAGCCTCATGAGCAAGAGCGGATAGCGAGCGAATAACATTAATTTCTTCCATTATTCTATAATACAAGAATTGTTGGATTATTAAAAGCTAATAAAGCCTCAAGTGGCATAATTACCACTGAGGCTTTACGGTGTTTTTCGTTTTTTCAGTTTTGCCTTACGTTTTACCTTAAGTACTCAAGACACCCATTGTATGAATGTGTCGAATTGGCTGTCTTGAGCCAGGATCCGCATAGTACTTAAAATGGAATGTCCTCAACATCTAGCTCTGGTGCTTCATCCACTTCGGGCTCCATCTCTGCGGTCAGATTATCTAACTCCGTGCGAGTTCCTGAACGACCGCCAAGCATCTGCATCTGCTCGGCAATCACTTCGGTGGTAATACGCTCAGCGCCTTCTTTATCTTGCCATTTACGGGTGCGTAGACGACCTTCGATATAAATGGGACTGCCTTTTTTTAAGAACTCCGCAGCGATTTCTGCGGTACGCCCATAAAGAACTGCGCGGTGCCATTCGGTATCATCACGACGCTCACCACTTTTCTTATCTTTCCAGCTGACAGTGGTGGCGAGTGACACATTAGCGATGGCCAAGCCATCTTGAGTGTAACGCACTTGTGGGTCTCGGCCTAGATTGCCGATTAAGGTGACTCGATTTAATGAGGCCATTGTATTTCTCCTATGGTGTTGAGTTTTAGGCATAGACCCAAGCTCAAGTTCAAGCTTAGGTATAGAAATTTAGGTTCAAGCTTGGCTAAAAAATGTAGCTGTGTGCTCGACTAAACCAGGTTTTAAGATTATCTTGTCTCGCCCGCAATGCCCATCATTTAGGCTAAAACTAACCATGCGGAGAAATACCTGCCCCTGTCATCATAAAGACGAAAATCTACGGTATGATGAGCCATCTTACGTCACAAGCTTATCCAGAATCGGCCTTAGTATTGATGGCAACTGATTATTGCGCGTACGCTCATAGTGGCTTCCCATTGGTTTTATCATGCACCTTATTGGCACTAATGAATTATTTATAGCTTAAATTATTTATGATTGACTCACGTTCGACTTCTAATACGACCACAGATATAACACCTTGGGCAGTTTTTTTAATTTTTCTACGCTTAGGCCTTACCTCATTCGGAGGCCCTGTTGCCCATCTTGCCTATTTCCGTGATGAATTCGTTGCGCGCCGCCGCTGGTTAAGTGAGCAAAGTTATGCAGATATTGTGGCGCTCTGTCAGTTCTTGCCTGGTCCATCAAGCAGTCAAGTGGGTATTGCCTTAGGTGTATCGCGCTCAGGATTCTGGGGTGCTGTGGCTGCTTGGTATGGTTTTACTTTACCTTCTGCCCTACTCCTGATTCTATTTGCACTGGGGATTAGCCATTACAGTGAGGTCATACCCTCTGGATTCTTACACGGCTTAAAAGTCGCTGCAGTTGCGGTTGTCGCTCAAGCGATTTGGGGCATGGCACGCCAACTTAGCGCTGACACGGTACGTGCGACGATTACGGTACTTGCTGCTAGTCTAATTCTCTTGTTTCCATCAGCTTGGATTCAAGTGGCGGTGATTATGTTGGCGGCTATATTCGGCCTTATTTTATTTAAGCCTAAAATAGTAGAATCGCATGAGGTTTTGCGATTGCCACTTACGCGTCGCATTGGAACACTCTGCTTAAGCTTATTTTTGATATTATTAATTGGCATACCCTTATGTGCGGCCTACTTTCCAAATACCAGTCTCGCTATTATTGATGCCTTCTATCGCGCCGGCTCCTTAGTATTCGGTGGTGGCCACGTTGTCCTGCCACTTTTACAAGCTGAGGTTGTGCCCAATGGCTGGGTCAATAATGATGCGTTCTTAGCGGGCTATGGCGCGGCTCAAGCGGTACCTGGTCCGCTGTTCACTTTTGCTGCATTTTTAGGTGCATCATTTACGATGGCACCAAATGGATTCTTAGGTGGTTTGCTCGCCTTATTCGCCATCTTTATGCCTTCCTTCTTATTAGTGATTGGCGCCTTGCCTTTCTGGGAACAATTACGTCACTATCCACGCACTCAGACAGCTTTGATTGGCATTAATGCTGCGGTAGTCGGTTTATTGGTGGCGGCTTTTTACGATCCGGTCTGGACCAGCGCTATTCATGCTCCACAGGACTTTGCCTTAGCACTTGTAGCTCTCTTGGCGCTGATGATGTGGAAGTTACCTCCTTGGCTAGTGGTCATTGGCAGTGGTGTATTCGCTTGGCTTATTGCATCAGTGCTTGGATGAGGTGCATTAGCCCAGCTGTTTGCAACAGTAGTCTGCTAAGAAGTACGGATAAAAGCAAATCAATCAGCTTGAATGCACAGATTAGACTGCTCAGGCATAGTTATACCGTACAGTTCTGTGTAAACAGATCAGGCCTAGGCTTTATCGATCTAGACGACAGAGCTAACTACTGAATACCCATGTTTTCGTTCTGGCTTCTCCATGGTTTTATATCAACAAGGCTTATACTTGAGTATATTAGTCGGGTATAGATCTTTATATGCCCTTACATCTGAGCTTGGTTCTTTTTATCCTCAGCCATGTCAATTGACACGCCATTAGCTATTAGCCAGCAGACATAGTCAGAACAATCTTATCTGTAAGGCTCAGCACGTATTAATTTTAGGAGTACCATCATGAGTTTTCCGGCCTTTTTCGGTCAAGCCCCTAGCATTCGCTTACGCGATCCCTTAGCCGCATTCTTAGGTACCGCGGAAGATGGGGTGATCCATTACACCTACGCCGATGTCGTCAAACTTGCAGGGCATTCCTGCCCGACGGTTGCAGGCGCTTATTTAATGACGGTCAAAGCATTAAAGACACTGTACGGTGAGGACTTGCCTGAACGTGGTGCAATTAAGGTTATCTTTGGTGAGAGCTCAACCGACGGAGTGACAGGTGTGATTGCGAATGTGGTGTCATTCCTCACGGGGGCAACAACAGATACGGGCTTTAAAGGTCTACGCGGACATTTTGATCGTCGCAACTTATTAGCCTTCGAGCAGCCAGTTGAAGGACAGATTAGTTTCCAGCGCATTGATACTGGTGCGCAAGTCAGCGTTACGTTTAATTCCGCTATTGTGCCGCCTCCACCTGGTTTATTCCCCGCTTTACTACATGCGCTAGAAGGGCCTGCTACTCCAGAGGAGAAACAGGCTTTTGCGACTTTGTGGCAAGACCGAGTTCAGCAGATATTTGAACAGGCGGATAATCCTGAACTCGTGACGATTCGTATGCAGGCTTAAGGAAACACCGGTTCGCCTAAATTCAGCATTAAGCGATTCGCCCAGCCGAAGATGGCCACGGAATGAATCAGATCTAAGATTTCTTTTTCGTCCAGACCTAAGTTCTTTAGTTGCTGAAGACTAGATGCATCAAACGCCTCAGGTGCTACAGTCAATTTAGTCGCTAACTCAATAATCGCCTTGTCACGCGCATTATCACCTGCGCTCGCAGGATCAGTAAAGACATCGGCCACAATCTGATTGCGCTTAGCCAATTGCTCGAAGCGCTGAGCATGCACGGATGCGCAATACACGCAACCATTAATACGTGAGACGGTAAGCGCTCCTAATTCACGATCGGCTCGATTCAAGCCACCAGGGGCATACATAATCGCGTTATACGTGGTCGAGCGATGATTCAGAATCTCTGGCTCATGCACTAAGAGAAGATAATAATCTGAAGTCTTGGCTTGAGGATGGCTCGCCTCCAAGACCTCAATCTGTGCCGCCGTAGCACGCTCAATATCCACCACATCTAACCACGCTTTCCAACCAAGGGTTTCATTAGTGAAGCCCTTAATCTTGATGGCAGTTTCAATGAGTGGTTTGGCTTCTGTGCTGGCCTGGCTTTGAATGGTCACGCTGTCACTTGGACTATCAATACCCCCTTGCTCCAGTACTTGAATAGCTTTCAAACCTGCGAATAAGCGTACTTGGTACGATAGAAAGGCGATTAATTGACCAAGTGCCACGATATCAGGCGTGCTAACACCCACTTCTTTTAGGCTTAAAATAGCCTCTTGATCACCCTCAACAGGCTTCACAATCAGCTTAGCAGTGAAATCTAAGATAGCTTTAAGCTGTGCATTATCAATAGCCTCTAGCTGACCCTGCTGAACTGCACTTAAGTACGCATCACTAATCCCTTGGGCCTTAGCTTGTGTCACATAATGCTGCTCAAGTTCAGTGGCCTTGGACAATTGGCTGGCATAGACAGCAACTAAATAGCGCCAGGCTAAGTTCAGCTTCACTTGCTCACTAAAGATAGCCTCGTAACTATCTTGGGTGCCTTTGACCACTTTCTCTCTGAAGTGGCGTGCTTGGTAAGTTGTGCTACTCGTTTCTAATCGTAATAAGGTGTCGATTAAATCAGTGCTTTCATGATTGCTCATTCGATATCACTCACTTTAATTTAAATTTCAAATAGTTTCTTGCGAATTATTGCGCTTTACTTAAGTTCATTATGCTCAGCGACGGCTTTTTGCAAGAAGGGCTTAATTGTATTCCAGCTATCTTCATCCGATAAGGCATTCCTATCTGCTCTGCCACCTGAAGTGCTTATGCGCTTTGAAACAGGATGGGTATATGTCAGCTGAGTTGTTGGCACATAAGGGAAGATAATGCTATGACCAGCATCAGGCGTATCAACCCACTGCACATCATAAGCAAAACCCACTTCCTGCAGCTTATCTTTAACCATCTGGCTATACACGCTAGAGGGCCAAGAACCATCATCTGTCCCCGACAACATAATAATCGGCGCTTGAATCTTCTCGACTTGAATCCGTGCACGTGCCACAGCTTCCTTGTCCTGCAAAGCGGTTAAGATGGCTTTCTCATGACGATGTGGCGCCGGCCCCAGGTCAAAAGGCGCCCACGTGGCGGTCTTATTGTCTTGCCAGACATGAGTGATCGGCTGACCATTCAATAACCATGCAGGACCTTCCCTACCCACAGCAGGGTCAGCTGCATTCTGACCACTATGCACCACAGCTCCAGGTACATAGGCAATCACCGCGGACACATCTTTAGGATAAAGGCTAGCCAATAAAAGCACCAATTCACCACCACGTGATTGACCATTCAGAGCGACAAAATTCTTATAGGGCTTATATTGGCTACGCAACCAATCAAGCCCTTTTTTAAAATACTCAAGTGGCGTATTCGAAATATAATCCGATAAGCCTGGTGCTTTAAAGTATGCGAGCGCAAATGCCATATAGCCATGAGAAGCATATAAGGCCGCTCGTGGCTCATTAATACCACCACCAGAGCCGTTCAAAATCATCACTGCTGGCCAAGGTCCCTCACCCTCAGGCAAGAATAAGGTGCCTACCAGCCCCTCCTCTCGTACCTCGATCCGCTGCACGCCTTCACGCGCTACGCGTTGGATAAGCGTTCCCTTAAGTAGGCCTTGGTTCTGAGTTTGGACCTCAATCGTAGTGACTAAAGCCTCCAGAACATTATCAGGAAAGACCACCGCAGCGCTTGGATCGCTAGGCTCTTGCGACCAAATCAAACCCATGCTACTGACTTCCTGATAACTTCCTGATACGGGAGCCTGCTGACTCAGGTCTACCACACCTTGCGCATCCGCCTCGAAACTCGCTTGGCTATGCCAAGTTCGTTGCTGAGAACGTGGGGTTGAACTTGTCACCGTGACCTTTTCACCCGCCGCTAAGCCTTCAATGCGAATGATACGTTGAACATCAATCAAATCATCAAGAGGTGTAATGCTAAATTCAGCATGGCTCATCGTCATTTCTCTTTAACTATAAATTATCTACACTATTGCCAAGCTATTAATATCATCCTGACATTATCGATCGTCGTGTTGCTTGCAATATGACTTTGCTTAAGTGAACTACTCGCCGACATGGTCGACGAGTAGTTACTATGCTTGTGCTTACTCTTTGGTCACCATCACGGGTACTGTGCGATCTGAGCTGAGAGGCTTAACCACTAGACCTTTCTTCGCTGCCCAGATATTTTTGTAGTGGAATAGTGGAATAATACCCACATCATCCATCACCACAGTAGCTGCTTCACGCATGATTTCTTCACGCTTCGCATCATCAAACTCTGCTGTCACCTGTGCGAGCAGTTCATCATGTTTCGCATTGCTATAACGGCCCCAGTTAGAAGCGCCCATGCCCTTATCAGGATTATTCGTCGCAAGGATACTGACCATGGCATAGCTGGCCTCACCGGTACCATTACCCCAAGCAATCACAGACATGGCGTATTCATTCTTATTGGCAGCACCTGAATAAACGGCCCAAGGCACCACTTCAACGTTGGTTTTCACGCCAATGCGAGTCCAGAATTGTGCGACAGCTTGAATTGTCTCAGGGGCTAATGGGTAGCGATCGGTTGGTACATGCACGCTTAAGTTAAAACCATTGGGATAACCTGCTTCGGCTAATAAGGCTTTAGCTTGCTCCGCATCAAAAGCAATGTTCTTAATCTCTGGGTTATAACCGATTGAACCATCTGGCATCCATTGGTTGGCTACCGTTACGCCACCTTGCAAGATACGGTCAGCAATCGCATCACGATTAATCGCGAGTGATAAGGCTTTACGTACGCGCACATCTAATAGTGGATTTTTCTCTAATGGCTTACCACTTGCATCCGTGATGAACTTACTAGGTGCTGGGTTGAAGCTCGGTTGCAGAATCATGGCACGTAGGCCGTTGTACGCAAACACACTGACCTTAGCATCGCTCTGTAACTTCGCTAGGTCAGAAACCGATACCTTATCAATCACATCAACGTCACCGGCCAATAAGGCGGCCGTACGCGAAGCAGCATTCGCTGTGTATTTATAATCCACTTTGTCCCAGAATACTTTCTCACCCCAATAGTTCGGATTCGCTTGCGCGACAACGCGATCACCTGGTGTGAATGAGACTAAATTATAAGGACCTGTACCAATTAAGGCTTTGCCAGAGTTAAAGTCTTCGCTGCTGGCATTTTCTGTACCATGCTTGCTAACGATAGGCACGGAGGCCAAGTTCAAAGGTAAGCTTGGATTCGGTGTCGTGGTTTTAAAAACTAAGGTTTGTGGGTCTTTAATGCTAACGCTTTCAATCGTACGGACGTAACTGGTAAAAGGCGCTACTGAACCTGGAACCTTACGAATACGCTCGATAGAAAACACCACGTCTTCCGCGGTGAATGGCTGGCCATCGTTCCATTTCACATCTGGGCGTAGAGTAAATTCCCAGGTCGTAGGATCGATATTTTTCCACTCTGTCGCCAAGCTAGGCAATAATTTATTATAGTAATTGCTCACTAGCATATCAAAAAAGAATAAACCCGCTGAACGGTCGCCCGCAAAGTTATTCAATTGCGGGTCTAAAGACGATAGATTATCAGCGAAAGCAATTTTCAACTCTTCCGCATGGGCCAAGCTACCTGCTGCCAACAGGCTTGAGGCTAATAGTGTTAATAAGTGCTTTTTCATTTCAAACTCCTCACTTCCGGTGAATAGATAGTTTTTGAAAACTAATTTTTAAGGATAATGCGTAAAAATAATTCTTTAAGGCCAAACAGTTAAGCAATTAAATAATAGAGCTTAATCAATTCGTCCATCAATTAAGTCATCAAGGCTCATCAACAAGAGCCATCCGTGACTTCTTTAAGGCTGATCATTTAAGTGACAAGCACTCATATGATGAATAGCAATTTCTTTAAATTTAGGGGCTTCGACACGACATCGTTCCATCGCATGGGGACAGCGTGGATGAAAATGACAGCCAGAAGGCGGTTTTAAGGGACTTGGCATCTCGCCTTTTAAGGAGGCAAAGATACGCTTACGGTCATTCATCTTTGGTACTTCTGCTAACAAAGCCTGTGTATAAGGATGATTCGCATGCTGAAAGATTTCCTGTACAGGCGCACTTTCAATAATCTGACCAAGATACATAATCACCACTCGGTCAGATAAATGCTCCACCACACTTAAGTCATGACTAATAAACAAATATGTCAGGCCTAATTGCTCACGCAAATCCATAAATAAGTTCAGAATCTGCGCCTGAATTGATACATCCAATGCGGCCACGGCTTCATCACAGACCAGCATCTCAGGCTGCACGGCTAATGCACGCGCAATCCCGATACGTTGGCGTTGACCACCACTGAACTGATGGGGAAAGCGATTCCGTAAGGTGGCGCTTAAACCAGCGCGCTCTAATTGCTCTGAGACATACGCGTCAAGATTCTTCTTGCTAACTAAGTCATGGATATATGGAGACTCACCGACAATATCAGTGACGCGCAAACGTGGATTTAAACTAGCATAAGGGTCTTGAAAAATCATCTGAATCTTCAGATGTGCAGCACTGATTTCTTGCCTGTTCATGCTCGCCACTGGCTTGCCTTCAATGCTGACAACACCATCGGAGGGCTGCAAGATACCGGCCGCAATACGTCCTAGTGTAGACTTACCGCAACCCGATTCACCGACTAAACCAACGACTTCGCCTTTGAATATGTTTAAATTCACCTTATTAACTGCTGCGGTAACTTGCGGTGCTTTAGCTAAGTGAATCTTTTGTAAGTAATGACTCACAATACTAGGTTTTTTATCGCCAAATCGTTTTGAGATATTCTCAAGTTTTAATAAAGGTGTGTCGACCATTAGATTGACTCCTTTATATATGAATTATAAAGATTAGGGTAGAAGCAACGTACAGCATGCTCTCCCTCGATCTTACTCAGTTGCGGTGGCTGCGCACAGTTAGGCGAGACGCGAATACAACGCGCGGAGAATGCACAGCCTGTTGGCAGATTCAATAAGCTAGGGGTCATGCCAGGAATCTGTGCTAAGCGCTGACCACGCACATTATTAATCGGCAGACTTTGAATCAAGCCCTGGGTATAGGGATGGGCAGGTGTATCCAAGACTTGGTCTACACTACCTGACTCTACAATCTGCCCAGCGTACATCACGGCCAAATCGTCCGCCAAACCTGAGACCACGGATAAATCATGCGTAATCCAAATCAAAGCCGTACCATACTCACGCGATAAGTTTTGTACTTCAGAGAGAATCTGCGCTTGAATCGTTACATCCAAGGCCGTGGTGGGTTCATCAGCAATAATTAAATCTGGTCGGAGCAAGAGCGCAATCGCAATCGCTACGCGCTGACGCATGCCTCCTGATAGCTGGTGCGGATAGGCTTTCAAGCGCGACTCTGGACTAGCAATGCCCATTTGCCCCAAGGTATCACGTGCACGCTCCCATGCTGCCTTATGACTGATATTTTCATGAGCCCTCAATGTCTCTACCATCTGCGTATCAATGCGCAATACAGGATTTAAGGTCATCATCGGATCTTGGAAAATCATCGCAATCCGATTACCTCGTAAATCACGCATCTGCTTTGGCGACAATTTACGTAAGTCTTGTCCTTTAAACAAGATCTCGCCCTCAACGACACGACCAGGCTCATCTATTAAGCCCATGATAGAAAAGCCTGTGACCGATTTGCCAGAACCTGATTCTCCGACTAAACCGAGTACTTTACCTTTTTCCAGTCGTAAAGAGACGTCTCTGACCGCATTAATAGGACCATCCTTAGTCATAAACTGCGTCTTTAAATTACGCACTTCTAATAAACTAGCGCTCATTATTTATACCCCCGAGGATTAAATACGGCTCTGAGTTGATCACTGACTAAGTTCAAGGAGAAGATCGTAAACAACAACGCTAGACCAGGAAATACGCTAATCCAATACTGTCCAGATAACATATATTGGTAACCATTGGAAATCAATAAACCTAAAGACGGTTCGGTTACGGGTACACCTAAACCTAAGAAGCTCATAGTCGCTTCAAGCGTAATGGCACGAGCCACTTGTAGCATCGCAATCACCATTAAGGGCGGCAAGCAATTGGGCAAAATATGAATCAGCATTAAGCG
>CAZIKJ010000094.1:0-1594 GCA_964539685.1 uncultured Pelistega sp. | reverse complement strand
GTTATGCTACGTGCAAAGCGATTTTTACGTAAAGCTTGTTGCCATAATTTTTGCACAAGACTCACTAAGTTCACCTGCATATTTGCTAGCTGTAAATCATGATCAAAAGTCGTTTCCACAGAAATTTGCTTAGCGACTTCTCGCTCCTTAACAGGACGCTTATCAATGCCCTTACCTAGTTCAAACAAGCGCTGCCCATATTTACCAAAGTGAAATATCAGTTCCTCCGCACTACGCTGAGACATATCCTCAACCGTATACATGCCAAGCTGGTGAAATTTAGCCAAGGTAACTTTACCGACACCAGGGATTTTTTCCAAAGGTAGTGGCAAGAGAAAGCGCATCATATTTTTTGGTGAAACCACAAAAGTACCATTCGGTTTGTTCCAGTCTGAAGCAATTTTCGCGATGAACTTATTCGGTGCCACACCTGCGGAAGCCGTCAATTGCGTCTGGGCAAATATCTCTGCGCGTATTTCATTGGCTACCTGCGTCGCAGAAGGAATGCCTTTTAAATTATGCGTCACATCTAGATAGGCCTCATCAAGTGATAAAGGTTCGATAATCGATGTGTATTGTTCAAAAATTTGACGTACCTGCCGCGAAACCGCGCGATATAAATCAAAATGCGGTGCAATATACACCGCTTGCGGGCACAGCATCTTCGCTCTAGCCACCGACATGGCCGAGCGTAAACCAAATTGACGTGCCTCATACGATGCTGCGCAAATCACCGAACGAGGACTATCCCATGCGACGACCACGGGCAATCCGCGCAGCTGCGGATTTTCACGCAATTCTACTGAAGCATAGAAAGCATCCATATCGACGTGGATTATTTTTCGCATAATGGCTTGTTTACAGGTACAATATTCAAACTGAATCTCTATTTTACCCTTTGTAGGTCAATTATGAAAAAGCTACCTATCGTATTGATGCTTGCAGCACTAATCGCTGGCTGCGCAGGCAAACCAACCCACATGCCACCACAAGCACAACCGGCTGACATTCCGCCACCAACTGATCTCTTAACTACTCCAGTAGAAGGCCCTCAAGCAGGACCTCAAGTGTAGTATGGCTGATTTAATTCATTCACAATTAGCACGTCAATTCGACTACGGCGTAGAGCTACTCACTGAAGTGAATAATCTCTCACTCTATATATGCTTTGTATGGGCTGAGACAGACTTTGAACTCTTGCCAGAGATTGTACCGACTGATCGTTTTGATCACGGTCAGCAAGTCCATGTCGGTGAGTTACGAATTGATATGGACATCAGTGATGAAATGGAATCTATCTTGGTCAATATGCAAGACTTAGATACGGTCGTGTTTTTCTGTGATGGTGCACAGAGTATCGCTGATGGCATGGCTTTTCTTAATTACCACGAACCCATTCAGACACACCCTTAAGCCCTCGCTGCCACAGTTGAGTGGCATTAACTGAACTCAATTTCTGAGCGCTTCCTAATGGATGGAAGCGTTTTTTTCTTGACACTTGCAAATCAGAGCAATACGCATAAGCGCCCGCTTCAAGCTCCTGAATAAAAGCTGAAGGCTTCTTGACAGAATACAAGAGGTAGACATGTTGACG
>CAZIKJ010000093.1:0-15256 GCA_964539685.1 uncultured Pelistega sp. | reverse complement strand
ATCTTATGGCGTCTAAATCTTTAGCGATCTTACTAGCATTAGGACTCTTGCCTTTCACGGCTAGCGCTGCGAATAGTTCAGCAACGCCAGCGAACTCAGCTATTGGGAATGCTTCCGTCTTCAATCAACAGCTGTTTAGCCCAGTTGAAGAGGATGCAAAATATGTATATAAGCAGAATCCAAGTGCTCAACAAGCCCATGAGTTCTCCGTTATTCTCTATAGTGCCCCTGCAAATTTAGAGGCTATATCGGCTAAAGCACATTACATCAACCGTGACTGTGCTCAAGGTGAAGCTGAGTCGAAAGATGAGAATGCTGCGCTGAAAACCAGTATCCCTGTTGAGTTTACGCGCACCAGTCCGACGCAATACACGGGTACGCTCTATGCTGATGCGATGCTTGATGAAGACTATTTGCAGAATGGTAAAACCTGTCATTGGCAATGGAAGGGCTTTGATATGGTTTTTGAGCCTAAACCTAATTTAAGTCAGATTCAATATACCGCCTATATTGATGTGGATCAGCAAGTCTCAGAGGGTGTGTATAAGCAGGATCGCTATATTACGCGTTTAAACTTTAATCAACCGAAAGAGCGAGAGAAGGTTCTAAGTGCTGTCGCTGTTGCAGATAAAGACCGCTTTAGTGCAGAATCTAAAGAACAGCTCGTGACGATTAGTTTAGAAGTGAAGAAGAAGTAATTTACTCTTTAGAATAGCTACCATCTAGTCTTGTAGTGGTACATTCTTAAGCAGGATATAGTCGATGGTAGATTGAGTAAGTGCAAAGAGTAACTCTGGCAGAGGTTTATTCTTAAGCAGCGTATATTAGTGACGGTATGACACTAAAAAAATATAAAACCAGTGCGTAGTTAAGGCACTGGTTTTTTTGTTCCCCTTAATAAATCATCTGTTGTGCTCTAAAACCTTCAATCTCATCTTGCGTATAACCTAACTCGATGAGAATGTCTTGAGTTTGGGCTCCTGCTGGCGTGACCTCTCCTGCCATTGCGGGTGTGCGACTTAGACGTGGCGATGGCGCGGGGCAAGCAACACCATCGAGCGTGATGTAGGCATCGCGCGCCTGGTTATGGGGATACTGAGCCGCTTCTTCAAAGTTCAGTACGGGAGAGAAACAAGCATCGGTGCCCTCTAAGCGTTCGCACCATTCTTGCTGCGTTTTTGTTAAAAAGAGTTCAGTGAATCGTTGCTTCTGTTCTGGCCATAGTGCTTGGTTCATTTGCTCTTGAAAGATAGGATCAGTAAAGCCACCACGCTCTAATAGGAGTTGATAGAACTGCGGTTCAATGGCGCCAACTGCTACATATTTATCATCCGCACAGCGATAGCAAGCGTAGAAAGGTGCGCCACCATCTAATAAATTAGCTTCACGTTCTAGGGTCCAGCGCCCTTGTTGCATTAAGGCGTAGTACATGGTGCTTAGGGTCGATGCACCATTACAGATCGCGGCATCCACAACTTGGCCAGAACCAGAGCGTTGTGCTTCAAATAGGGCGCAGACGATGCCATAGGCGAGCATCATCGAGCCACCACCCATATCCCCAACTAGGTGTAATGGTGGGGTAGGGGGTTCACCCGCTTTGCCCATGGCATGTAGGGCGCCTGAGATGGCAATATAGTTCAAATCATGGCCTGCTGTGGGCGCTAAGGGACCTGTCTGACCCCAGCCAGTCATGCGGCCATAAACCAGTTTAGGGTTGAGGGCAAAGCAGTCATCAGGACCAAATCCTAATTTCTCCATGACACCTGGTCTGAAGCCTTCAATTAAGATGTCGCTCTTAGTAATGAGCTGTTCAAGAATGGCTTTAGCGTCCGCTTGCTTAATGTCTAGCGCAATACTATGTTTACCACGATCGACTAAGGTGCCGCCGCCACCCAATGGGCCAGCTTTAAGGCGATCAATACGAATAACTTCGGCGCCCATATCGGCTAACATCATGGCACAAAAAGGAGCGGGCCCAATACCTGCCATTTCAATTACACGGATACCACTTAAGGGTCTATTCATTACTTATTCAGCCATACAGTTTAAACATAAATAGTAATCTAGCATGATATTTTGCACTGCACTATTATGGTTTATCTGGAGCGTGGGTCGTGATGACAAGGTCCATTATTGGCAAGGCGTTCAATCAGAGCGGCTAGGTTCAGGCAAGAGAGTGATGTGTCATTAAACCGAACTATGAGGCAAAAAAATGGGATGCTCATAAAATATGAGGCATCCCGAGGAAAATAGTCGTTGTAATAGTGATTGCTCTTATGGTTTTGCGTATATGCTTTACGTATATGTTTTACGCTTTGATTGCTTTAAATCTTCTCTTGCCTTGATGTTTTGTGGTGAGTGATTTATAAAGCATTGCGAGATTGCCTTAATCAATACTAGCCCCCGAGGACTGTACAGCGCCACGCCATAACTCGATTTGCTGTTGAATAAATGTCCCAAATTGTTCTTGTGTCATTTCCGCTGGACGTGCGCCTTCTTGCGCAAGCTTCTCTTTAACGATATCGTTTTTGAGGGCTTTTTCAGCTGCTTTATACAAGACATCAATAATCTCTTGTGGCGTTCCAGCGGGTGCTACAAGGCCATGCCAAGACACCGCTTCAAAACCTGGTAAAGCCGACTCATCAATGGTTGGTAAGTCAGGCAAGGCGACAGAGCGATCTTTCGACGTCACAGATAAGCCAATAATATTATTAGCATTAATGTGTGGGAGCGCCCCTGGGATTGTAGTGAACATAAAGTCAATCTGCCCAGCGATCAAATCACTGATGGCAGGAGCTCCACCACGGTAGGGAACGTGTACAAAATCTAGTTTCTTAACATCTTGCACCATAACACCCGCTAAGTGCCCTGGTGTGCCACTCCCAGCTGAACCCATATTCATCTTGCCTTTGCGTTCTTGAATCAACTCGATAAGACCTTCTGTGGTCTTAATATTGCTTAGGTGTTTACCAATGACGAGTACATTGGGAACCGTTGCGAATAAGGTGATCGGTGCGAAGTCTTTAATTGCATCATAGCGCAAGCGTTTGTATAGCGATGGATTAATACCATGGGTACTGGCGGTCGCTAATAAGAGTGTATAGCCATCGGGTTTTGATGTGGCAACAGTTTGTGCGGCAATCGCGCCATTGCCACCCCCTTTGTTTTCAACTACGATCTGTACGCCAAGGTCTTTGCCCATTTCAGCCGCCATGGTGCGCGCTAGAATATCTGAAGAGCCTCCCGCAGGGTGTGGGACAATAAGACGAATGGGCTGTTCTGGAAAGGCCGCATGGGCAGCGGGCGCTATACCTAAAGTACTGGCCAAGATACAGGCGATAAAGCCGCGTTTCATAAATTTCATAGCAATAGTTCTCCTTTGGGTTAATACAAACACCCTATCATTTATGGTTAAAGTAAAAATTTAGATATCTGTTAGTGGTGAGTGTGCTTCTCTTCTTTGGCGTACTTCATGAGTGCGCCTAAACGATAAAAACCGTGGACGAATTTGCCAAAAGGCATGGTGATAAAAAGCGATAGAATGATGGCTAAATGCACGATTAACAAGAATTTGAGTGCTGTTGTTTCACGAAATACCATGAGCAATAAACCTGTTAAGGCAGCTAAAAACAATTGCACAATAAAGGCATAATCCATACCCATACGCTGGTTGTCGCGGATATTCGGATCGCTTTTACGCTTTAAGTAGAACTGACCTGCTGTGCCAATCATTAAGCTAATACCACCAACCGTACCGAGTAGCTTCGGTGGGCTAATGAAGTCGTAAGGGGCCGGCAGGCTAAAGAAGTAATGCATAATAGTGCCTGCTGTAGTCGCCGCAAAGCACAGCATGAAACCGTAGAACGTGAAATGGTGGAAGCGACGACGCCACGGTGAAATATTGTCATCTGGATAGGTGCAACCGGTTTTAATATTGCCGTGTAGATACTTCATGCTTAAGGCATCGCTTAGGGCAGACTTAAAATTAGTTCCTTTTAACAAGTCTCCAGGGGTTTCACCCACTGCACCGACGAAGTTTTTAAAGCCCATATATAGCGCTACAACAACCCATAAGGCAGAAAGACCGAATACGGTGACTAAGGTATTGTGCGGAAAAATACTATAAAAGTCGCCAGCGGTCGGAGTTGATGCTGTGCTTGGCGCTAAGCTTGCTAAACCAAAGAGTACGGTTAGGGCGAGAATAAACCAGAGTGTAAGCATCAGCCCCGATTTTTCAAAGCCTCGAGCAATTGGTTTTGGCCAGGCATATGTTTGGTATGTGGCGTTACGTACTTGGGCTAATTGCTGTGGAATATTCACCGCAAACTCATGCGGTGGTGCATATTGGCAGGCGTAATAACATTCGCTACAGTTATGGCATAAATTAGCCAAGTAGTGAATATCCCCTTCGGTGAAGTCTAGGCGCTTCTCCATAGCTGGAAATACAGCACAGAAACCTTCGCAGTAGCGACATGAGTTACAGATACCCATTGAGTGTTGAGCGTCTTTGATTAGCTCATCAATCGACATAGGACCTTTGATCACTTGTTCTTTAATGGGTCGTTGGACCTCTTTGATGGCTTGATTATGCGTTTGCATTTTTAGCTGCCTCCGTTCCTGCAATTCTTCCAAAAACGGTTCCGATTGCCATACCAAAGCCGGCAACGTAACCTTTACTTAAAATATTTCCTGCCATGATTTCACCTGCTGCAAAGACATTGTCTGAGGGCAGGCCATTACCCATCTGCACACGTGCGGTTTTATCAACCACCACGCCCATATAGGTGAAGGTAATGCCTGTGGCTAATGGATAAGCATAGAATGGTGCTTGATCAATGGTCTGAGCCCAGTTGGTTTTATCGGGGCTAAGCCCTAGGGTACGACAGCCATCGAGCACGCTATGGTCAAACTTTCCACCCTGAACGGCTTTGTTATAGTCATTGATGGTGGTCTTGACTTGCGCAACTGGTAAGTTGAGTTTTTCGGCGAGTTCTTCAATTGAGTTGGCACTAATGGACTTAAAGACCGAAGGCATAAAGCGACCGATAATTTTTTGATCGATGATGGAGTACGCCACTTGGTCGGGTTGTTGTGCGACTAGGCGGCCCCAGATAGCGTAGCGCTTAGGCCAGAAATCTTCGCCTTCATCATAAAAGCGCTCACCGTTCTTGTTCAGCACAACACCCAGTGACACGCAGTCAACTCGCGTGACAATACCACCGTCATACTTTGGCGAACGAGCATCAATGGCGACTGCATGGCCTTGCGTGGGATCACCAATAATAGCGGCACTATTGCGCATCAGCTCACGTAGCATACGCCCTTGATTAAAGCGGGTGCCGCGCACAATAAAATTACGCGCTGCTGGTCCCCATGCTTCTTCAAGCCACTCTAGATTAGATTCAAAGCCACCTGAGGCGATGACCACGGACTTAGGCACAATTTTCTGAATACCCGAAGGAGATTGCACATCGACTGACTCACACTTATTGCCGACGAAATTTAATTGGGTCGCTTCGGTTTCGTAATAGATTTGCACGCCAGCTTTTTCAATCGCTTTAAAGTAGGCATTCACAAGCGCTTTGCCACCACCGAGAAAGAAAGCATTGGTACGACCTAGATGCAGGGTGCCGCCAAGTGAGGGTTGAAAGCGCACACCATGTTTTTTCATCCAGGTAGTACAGGTTTCGGTTGAACGGATAACATAACGCGCCATTTCTTCATTAGTCTCGCCACCCGTGACGCGGTAGACGTCCTGGAAAAACTCGTCCTCGGTATAGGCATCGCTTAACACATCAGTCGGGGCATTATGCATACAGCGTAGATTGCGAGTATGGCTACTATTGCCACCACGCCAGACTTTAGGGGCACTTTCAATGAGTACCACTGAGGCGCCTTGTTCGTGCGCCGAGAGTGCAGAGCAAAGGGCGGCATTACCACCGCCAATCACTAAGACATCACAATGAATGGTTTTATCAGGCATATGTACTTCCTTATATACAGTTGTATTCAATTGTACACAGAAATTTATCCTTGTCTATAAAATGGTTATTTTTTTACAAATTCTGTGGTTTTCTAGTAGACTAAGGGCTTGTTTCAAAAAGGGAAAATTATGGCGGTGAGTAAGCGTAAGCCTGTTAAAGCAGGAGAAGAAGAGAGTGTTGATTTAGACAATGCGCGTGGTGTAACCCTAAGTGAACAGGCGTATGCGTATATTGTTGAGGCCTTAGAGAGTGGTGTAATGGTGCCAGGCACACGTTTACGTGAGGCGGATTTAGCCAAGGAGATAGGTCTTAGCCGCACACCTATCCGTGAGGCTTTTAATCGCCTCTTGTCTGAAGGCTTGGTGGAGAACGATCCTAAGCGTGGTTTGATTATTACTGAGTTGGATCAGAATATGGTTGGGGAACTCTATGAAATGCGTCGAGTGCTAGAGGGTACAGCGGCAGCGCTGGCTGCACGCCATGCGACTGATGTGGAGATTGAGGTCTTAAGACAGATTGCTGAACGTGATAAGGATGAGCGTGATGCAAACCAATTAGCTTACAACAATCGCCTATTTCACCAAACACTGTACCAGTGTGCCCATAATCGGTATTTGCTAAAAACTTTACAGGCCTTGCAGAATGCGATGTTGCTGCTTGGTAAGAGTACCTTGGCAGAGACGGGTCGAGCCAGTACGGCGCGCGAAGAGCACCATGAAATTATCAATGCTTTAGAAAGTCGAGATCCAGAATTGGCGCGTGCAGTGGCGAATCGACATATTCTTGAAGCATATAAATTACGCTTGAGTCGCTTTTTGATGGAGCGTGGTCAGTAGTGGTGGAACAAAATCGTGTGATTTTTTAGAGAGTCTTTTTGGTACATAATACGCTAAGGTGTAAACAAAGTATTTGTGGCTAGAACCACCTTTCTGTTCATAATATATGCAACCATAATGCTCATGTGGCGTAATGAGTTCTCTAAAAAGAAAATCTTTAGGTGAGGGAACTCTATAGAGCTTCGCATATAATTTGTCTATTTTGCTCATACGATCATTGGCCCAAGAAATTTGCAACTTAATATTAGTTGCAAATTAGACTTGGCAATAAATTAAGAGCAATGATGGCAGCAAGACTTAGTAGGACAATTCAAGGCAATGTTTGCTGTTGAGTTTGTCCAATCAAGTGCTAGAGTTCGGTGCTTATTCTGAGCTAGGTTCAATCCGAATCAGCTTACCGTTCGAAGAGTCAGTGAGCACATAGACATAGCCATCAAGACCGACTCGGACGTCACGGATACGTTCACCGAGTTCAGTCAGAAGATTCTCTTCAGCGATAATGTGTTGACCTTTCTTATCGAGGCTTAAACGCATTAAGCGCTGACCTGCTAGGGCTCCGATAAATAGAGAGTGTTGCCATTGCGGAAAGCGCTTGTCATCGTAGAAGGCCATGCCGCTAATCGCAGGTGACTTAGGCCAGTAGTACAGTGGATCTTGCATGTTCGGTGCGCTCTCGCCGATAGCTTCAGGGATTTTATCACCACTGTAATTGATGCCATGTGTGACAATAGGCCAGCCGTAATTCACCCCAGGCATAATAATATTAATTTCATCTCCACCACGAGGACCATGCTCATGGGCCCATAATTGATGCGTCCATGGATTAATCGCCGCTCCTTGCTGATTACGATGACCATAGGACCAGATCTCAGGCTTTGCACCAGGTGTATTTAAGAAAGGATTATCAACGGGCGGCCGATCGGCATCTTGTAGGCGCACAATCTTGCCTTGATGCTTATCTAAATCTTGGGCTGTTGAACGTTGATTATTATCGCCGAGCGCAAGAAATAGGAAGCCTTTTGGGCCGAAAACAATGCGGTTGCCATAATGAAGACCGCTTGAGAGCTTGGGTTGTTGTTCAAAAATTTCGGTGAAATTCTCAAGTCTTTGGTGGTCTTCACTGAGGCGACCATAACCAAGGGCTGTACTAGAGCGCCCTGAGGAATCTGCCTTAGCATAGCTGAGGTAGACAAAACGATTCTTAAGGTAAGATGGGGCGAGTGTAATATCCAACAGACCACCCTGACCACGCGCAAAAACCTCAGGAGTACCTTGAATAGGATCTGATAATTCTTGTTGATGCCAACGACGCAACTCTCCACTACGTTCGGTAATCAGGATGCCTTGATTTTGAGGCAAGAAAGTCATGCCCCAGGGGTGATTAAGGCCTTCAATAAGTACTTCGTATTTAACTTTAGCAGTAGGCACTTGCTCAGGAGATGTGTGTAAGGCCTCTTGCGCATGGCTTAGGTGAGACAGACTTGCTAATTGGCAAGCTGTCAAAAAAAAAGCCAAACGAGAAACCTTACGCCACATGATCCTATCTCCTGCAAAGCGTCAATAATTATTCTTGGTCGCAATGCTGCTTAGAGGGAAGCAAGCATCGGATCGAATGTTATCCCTATAGCTTATGCTGTAGGGTGTAAATGGTCAAGATAGTTGATGAGCAGGTAGTGTGCAAAAAATACCCCCATGAACACGCTCATTAATGACTACATTGACAGCGTTCCTATAGTTTTTCTGTCTCGCCTGAGCTAGGTTGCCAAGTCAGAAATTGTCGTTCAATAAAGCTGACAATACCATCTAATAAGAGAGCACAAACTGTCAGCACAAAAATCCCAGCTACCACTGTATTGACATCGAAAGTACCCTCAGCTTGTAGAATTAAATAACCCACACCACTGGCTGAGCCAAGGTATTCACCAACAACAGCACCGACAAAGGCTAAGCCGACAGAGGCATGTAAACTGGAGAAAACCCAACTCATGGCTGAAGGTAGATAGACATGACGTAATAATTGCTTCTTATTGGCCCCTAGCATGCGTGCATTGTCTAATAAGGTAGGACTGACCTCACGAATGCCTTGGTACACATTAAAAAAGACAATAAAGAAGACTAAGGTGACGGCGAGAGCGACCTTTGACCAGATACCTAAGCCAAACCACATCGCAAAAATAGGAGCCAGAATCACACGGGGCATTGAGTTGAGTGCGGTTAAGTAAGGATCTAAAACCATGCTTGCTGTTTTAGATAGGCCGAGCCACAGGCCAAAGCCCATACCAAATACCGTGCCAATCACGAAGGCTAAGATGGTTTCGGTAAGTGTAACACCAAGATGTTTATAAATATTCGCATCATTGACGAACCAGTCCCATAAGGACTCAGCTACACCCACTGGGGTGCCGAAGAAAAAAGCGACGTTATCGCTTTTGGAGGCGAAATACCACGTAGTCAATACAAAGACTAAGATAAGAATTTGCCAGATACGGTAATTATGTTGATTTGGTTTTATTGTTTTCCACATATTAAGCTCGCTTCTGTTGATCGTAGCCCTTGAGGACTTCTTCACGCAAAACATCCCATATTGCTTTATGCAGTTCAATAAAGCGAGGATGTGTGCGTACTTCAGCGACATCACGTGGTCGAGGTAAGTCAATAATAAACTCACCAATAATACGCGTACCAGGTCCCGCAGAAAGCACCAGAACGCGATCGCTCATGGCAATGGCTTCATCCAAGTCGTGAGTGATAAATAATACCGCTTTACGCTTGCTCATCCAAATCTCTAGAACTTCATTCTCCATCAGTTGACGAGTTTGAATATCAAGTGCAGAGAATGGTTCGTCCATAAGAATAATGTCTGGATCTCGAATGAGGGTTTGTGCGAGCATGGCACGCTTACGCATACCACCAGACATTTGATGGGGGTACTTATTTGCAGCATGAGATAAGCCAACGCGATTAAGCCATTCTATCCCTTGAGCTTGAGCCTGGGCTTTGGGAACATTGGCAAACTCAAGCCCTGTGATGACATTATCTAAAGCATTGCGCCAAGGCAGTAGTGCTTCGCCTTGGAACATATAGCCCGCTTTATGATTAATACCGCGTAGAGGCTCACCAAAGACCTTGACTTCACCACTGGAGGGCTCTAATAAGCCTGCAGCGACATTAAGTAAAGTTGACTTACCGCAACCTGTTGGTCCTACCACGGAGACGAACTCACCAGCAGCAATAGCTAAGCTAGCATCCTTGACCGCTGTATAGCGGTCATATTTGTTATCACGTGACACAAAAGTGCACGTGATGTCATTTAACGTTAGAGCATAATCCGTCATTAGCTTATTAGGCTCCTGCTTTTTTTACAAAATCATTGGTCCAAGTCTTACCCAGATCAATTCCTTCGGCATTAAACTTAGGTACGTAAGATTGTAATGATTTTAGGGCGGTTGCTGGACCTGCTTCATCAATTAAACCATTAGGTGAGAGACCTTCAAAACTCTTGGTCAACGCAAGTTTGTAGACTTCAGGATTACCGAGTAAGTAGTTTTCTGGTACAACTTTGAGAACTTCATCGGCACCGGCTGATTGAATCCACTTATTCGCTTTGACAATAGCATTGGTGAGTGCTTGAACGGTATTGGGATTCTTCTCGATAAAAGAATCAGCGGCGTATAAGCAACCTGCTGGCATAGGACCACCAAAAATATCTAGTGTATCTTTCAGTGTGCGTGTATCGACGATGGTTTGAATTTCACCCGCATGGTCAAGTAAGCTAATTACAGGGTCAACATTACACATAGCATCAATCTCACCAGAGCGTAGCGCGGTAACGGCACCTGCACCTGAACCTACGCCGATAATTGAAATGTCAGAGTCTTTTAAGCCATTCTTGGTGAGGAAAAAACTCAGTAGCATATTGGTTGATGAGCCTGGAGCGGTGACACCGATCTTTTTGCCTTTTAGATCTGCTGGAGTGCTGTAATTAGGTAGATTTTTCTTAGAAATACCCAGAGCAATCATAGGGGCACGCCCCTGGAGTACGAAGGAACGATAAAATTGGCGTTTAGATTGTAGGTTGATTGTATGTTCATATGCGCCCGAACAAACATCAGCGCTACCGCCCACAACGGCTTGTAAAGCCTTAGAACCACCTGCGAAGTCAGCGATGCTAACATTCAATCCTTCTTCTTTAAAATAGCCATTGATCTCAGCAATAGAAAGCGGTAAATAGTAAATTAGGGCCTTGCCACCAACGGCAATCGAAACATCATTTTTCTCTAGTTTGCCTTTCTGTGCATGTAGGATGCCAGGGAACATACTCAACATACCTGTGGCACCTGCTGCTTTAATTAAATCACGACGTGTAAAGCTCATTTTCATCTCCAAAATATACTCTTTATGGTTGCCAGCGCTTATGTGTATACGATAAAAGCACAAATTAATTGTATCAGAAAGATGAGTAAATACCAGGCCGCTTAAATTGAGCAAATTGCTCAAAGAATGATCCCAAGCTTTAATCAGTTTTTCTTGGTCGTGATCCTTGTCTGTGAGACAATAAGAATCGTTTGCATTGGGAGCAAGGGCTTCTATGAAGCATGAGGGTAAAGCATGAAGAAATCCATAAGCTTAATTGGTGTGCCGACTGATGTTGGTGCGGCACAAAGAGGGGCAAGTATGGGGCCTGAGGCCTTGCGTGTTGCAGGGCTGGCACAGGCGTTAGAGCGCTTAGGCTTGCAGGTGAATGATCGTGGTAATTTACATGGTCCAGCAAATCCTTCGGAAGCTAAGAAAGGTGGTTATCGTCATTTAGAGCAAGTGATTGAATGGAATCAGCTTGCCTATGAAGCGATTTACGCGGAATTACAGCAAGGCCATTTGCCGATTATGTTGGGGGGTGACCATTGCCTAGGTGTAGGCTCAATTTCTGCGGTTGTGCGGCATTGTCGTGAACAGGGTAAGCAACTACGGATTATTTGGCTCGATGCGCATACGGATTTTAATACGGCTGAGATTACGCCCTCAGGCAATATGCATGGTATGCCAGTTGCGTGCTTGTTCGGTCATGGGCCACATGCACTGACACATCTCTCGGGCGCGTGTCCTGCTTTGGAGGCGTCCATGATTCGGCAGATTGGTATTCGCAGCGTTGACCCTGGCGAAAAACAATTTATTTTTGATGCGGGTATCACGATTTACGATATGCGTCATATTGATGAAGTAGGGATGCGTCATACTATGGAAACGGCGCTCTTAGGTTTAAGTAAAGATACACACTTGCACCTGAGTTTTGATGTGGATTTTTTAGACCCTGATATTGCCCCTGGTGTAGGCACGACGGTACGTGGTGGGCCGAATTATCGGGAAGCACAACTCTGTATGGAGATGGTCGCCGATACGGGCTTAATGGCTTCCTTAGATATTGTAGAGTTAAATCCTGCGCTCGATGTGCGCAATGCCACGGCAGAGATTGCTTTAGATTTGGTTGAAAGTCTATTTGGTAAAAGTACTTTATTTAAGGCGTAATGGTTTTAAATATAAATTTATAGTGTGTTGTAGTGAGTAGATCAGTGCGTATGAGCTTAGGAATATGAGAATTATTCGCACGCTTAATAGTGGCAGCGATCATTATTTGAATACTATGAACACAATACAGGCGGCCTAGTGGAACTAGGTACACAAGTATTAAACAACGAGGAAGTATGAGCTCTAAGGTTTCACAGGTTTATCATAAGAGCGCAAAAGAGCGCTTTTTTTATGCTTTTTTATTTGAAATATTAGCCATTGGTATTTCATCGCCCCTCGCCGCTTGGGTCTTCAACCATAAGCTGAGCGAGATGGGTGTGGTCTCCGTAGTGATTGCGATTATGGCCTTGCTACTGAATATGGCCTATAACACCTTGTTCGATTATCTTTTGAAAAAGTATCAGGCGTCTAAGAATACGCGGGTGCGCATTCTTCATGCGGTAGGTTTTGAGTTCACTTTACTACTCATGTCAATCCCCTTCGTGGCATGGTACTTAGGGATTAGTCTTGTCGATGCCTTGATTTTAGATTTGGGTTTTATCCTGTTCTACTTGCCCTATACCTATTTCTTTAACTTGGCTTATGATGTACTTCGGGCTAAATACTGGCGCCCCGCTAAGGAGGCTTAAATGATGAAATCCAATACATTGAATAGCGTTTATACGGCGACCGATTTTAAGTTGCTCAATGGGTCTAGAGTATGAAAGTCTATACGTCAGAACAGATGCGTGAGCGTGAGCGAGCAGCCGTTGAAGCAGGTAGTAGCTACGAACAATTAATGGAAAATGCAGGGCAAGCTGCGGCACAAGATATTTTAAAGCGTGTTGATGCCGCCCGATCTGTCTTGATTCTATGCGGTAAGGGCAATAATGGTGGCGACGGCCTAGTGATTGCACGTGTTTTAGCGCAATATGGTTTTACCGTAACGGTGAGTTTTGTGTGTGGCGAAGACTTATCGGCCTTATCAGTGTTAAATCGTGAGCGATTAGCAAGTTTACCGATTAGTTTTTTGGCGCCAAGCGAGTGTTTAAGTGTTGTGCCTCAAGTGATTATTGATGGCATCTTCGGCACGGGCTTCCAGGGAGAGTTACCAGAGTCTATTCAAGCGATTTTGCGCCAAGCGAATCAGGTGAAGGCAAGACGTATTGCTTTAGATATGCCGACAGGCTTGAATGGGGATACAGGTGAATGCGATGCCGATACCTTTATGGCTGATATTTGCTATGCTTTTGCGGCCTATAAACCCGCGCATCTGATGGATGTCGCCAAGCCATATTGTGGTGAAATTGTCTGCTTGGATATTGGCATTGATTAAGCTATATTGAATAGATGGAACGGTTTAAGCGGTACTGAGCAGAATTATTTAAGCGGTACTGAGTGGAATATTTAAACAGTATAGAGTGGAATTGACGACGTAGTGAATATTGGCCCCTTCTTATTTCCCCCCCTTGTCTTTGCGACCTTAATAGGTGTCCTTGTCTTAATGATCATCACGGCGATCCTCACACGTCGCGTGCATGCGCAATTTGACCAATGGTTATGGATAATCTTAGTGTTTATGGGAATCAGCGCACGCTTTGGTTTTGTGATGCGACATTGGGAGAGTTTTAGTCAAGAGCCTTGGCGTATTTTCTATATCTGGCAGGGTGGGTTTGAACCGATTTGGGGGCTTGTCGCAGGTGTTCTTAGTTTGCTGTTCTTAAGCACGTGGCGGATGCGTCTGCTGGGTTTAGGGACTTATGGCTTAGCGCTTGCCGCGGCCTTGGCAGCTCTGGCTTTTACCCCGCAAACACCCACTAAACCACTGCCTGATTTAAGTCTAATGCGCTTATCAGGGGAAACAGTAAGGCTTTCGGATTATGCGAATGAGAAGCTGGTGCTGAATATATGGGCCAGTTGGTGTGGTCCTTGTCGGCGCGAGATGCCCATGCTTGAGCAGGCCGAGGCTAATTATCCAGGGGTGCACTTTCTCTTTATTAATCAAGGCGAGCAGGTGACGACAGTAGAAACGTATTTACGTCAGGAAAGCTTGAGCATGCATCAGTCAGTGCTACTCGATCCGCGCTATGCCGTTGCGAAAGAGTTCGACACGTTGGGTACGCCAACCACTTTATTCTTCAATAAAAATCATTTAGTGGCAACGCACCTCGGTGAATTAAGTGGAGAAAGACTGAAGGACTACTTGCGCTTGATGCGACCTTAACTCAAGCGCATGCGAGTATTAAGCGCGATGGTTTTTTAACCAAGCGGGCTGGCTAGTTATTACACGCGCGTAACATGGGCAGTCTTGTGTATGTGCGCCTGGTAAGTAGCCAGTACTCATCAGAAATTCATTAACAATTTCACCCCCTGTAAAGCGAAAAGTCTTCTTAAAGAGTTTCACCCAAGCAGGGAGATCAAGATGTTGGTGTGTGTCTAACCAGGCTTTAAATGATCCCTGATCGTCTTGTAATTGAAGAATCTGTTGCGCATTATGGATAACAGCATCGACTTTAAGACGATTGCGAATAATCCCTGCATCATTCAGTAGGCGTTGACGGTCCTCCTCAGCAAAGGCGGCGATGCGTGCAATATTAAACTGGGCGAAGGCACGACGAAAATTCTCTTCTTTAGCGAGCATCAAGGTCCAGCTTAAACCTGCTTGATTGATTTCTAAGATAAGGCGGCCAAATAGCTCATTATCATCTTCAATGGGATAGCCATAATAATGATCGTGGTAGCGCTTATTTAAGGCGGCCGCTTCAGGTTTAACGGTATGCAATTGATGGGCAATAAAATGGCAGTAGCTCATACGAAAAAATTTAAATGACACCCCATAAGTGTAGTCAATTTCTTACGGGGTGCAAGTTTAGAAGGTCTGGCATGGAAAAAAGGTATTGTTAGTATTATCCGAGACAGTAGCTCGTTTATCAG
>CAZIKJ010000092.1:0-1965 GCA_964539685.1 uncultured Pelistega sp. | reverse complement strand
TCGGTGAGTAATTTACGCATCTGCTCGTTGGAGATCTCTTGCTGCAGAATCACTTTGCCCGATTTAAAGTCGCAGGTTTTATCCTTATTCGCCGCATGGTTACAGATGTAATTCATGCCCACGTCGTAGACCTGGCCGTCACATTTTGGACACTTGGCGAGAGACTGCAAAGCACTGAAGTCGATTTCTTCGGCCTCGTCCTCATCACTCTGACCAAAGTCAAACTCGAGTTTATTCTCATCGGTGAGGCGTAAGATCGCGGAAAAAGGGCGTCCGAGTTTACTAATAAAGCCAGATAAGGGGCCTAAGGTGCGATTCTGTAGAAGACTTTCGGCTTCTTCGGTCTCAAAGTTGCGCCCACCTGGGTTCTTGGTGATAGAAAAGTCGCAGCTTGTACAGGCAAAACGACGGTAGTTCTCCTTAACGACACCGCCACAGGCAGGGCAGGGGGTTTGCAAGGTGACATAATCCCCAGGGATGGTATCGTGTTCATATTCCTTAGCGCGCTTCACAATCACTTGCGTGCTTTGCGCCACTTCTTGCATAAACGCCTTGCGATCAAGCTTGCCTTGCTCCATCTGCTTGAGCTTATGCTCCCATTCACCCGTCAGTTCAGGTGAAGTGAGTTCTTTCACATTCAAGCCATTTAATAAGGTCATCAGTTGACGCGTCTTGGTGGTCGGAATCAGGTCACGGGCTTCACGGCGTAGGTATTGATCATTAATCAAGCCCTCAATAATGGTGGCGCGTGTCGCAGGCGTTCCAAGACCACGCTCAGACATGGCTTCACGTAGCTCATCATCGTCAATGAGTTTGCCAGCACCTTCCATGGCACTGAGTAGAGTTGCTTCCGTATAGTGTGGCGGTGGTTTGGTGACCAGAGCCTCTAAGCGGACTTCATCAGTTTTCACGTGCTCATTCGGCTCCACCACGGCGAGGTTGGCGTCATCACCAGCTTGTGATTCACGACCATAAATTTCTAACCAACCGGGTTTGACCAGAATCTTACCTTCAGTTTTGAAGTGGTAGGCACTCACAACTGTGATGCGAGTGGTCACACGGTACTCAGCGGGTGGAAAGAATACGGCCATAAAACGCTTGGTGATAAGGTCATATATCTTGCTTTCGGCTTCGCTAAGTTCCTTAGGCACTTGTGGCGTGGGAATAATTGCAAAGTGATCAGAGACTTTCTTATTGTCAAAGATACGCTTGTTTGGTTTAACCCAGTGCTGCTCAAGAATACGTGCGGCAAATGCTTTGTGCAGACGATTCTGATTCGATTCGCTACGGCTGATTTCACCCAGGGTGCTATTGACGGTGGGTAAATAATCTTCAGGCAGGTAGCGCGAGTCAGTACGCGGGTAGGTAATGACTTTATGACGCTCATACAGGGCTTGAGCCAAGGCTAAGGTCGTCTTGGCGGTAAAACCAAAGCGCGCATTCGCCTCGCGTTGTAGACTGGTGAGGTCAAACAAGGCGGGTGAGTTTTGCATCAGTGGCTTAGACTCTTCCTGCACGGTGCCTGACTTACCACGACAGGCGATCACAATGGATTGTGCAGCGACCTGTGACCATAGTCGGTTGTCTTTTAGCTCAGGGTCGTTCGGGTCTTTCTTAAAGTTAGGGTCAAACCAACGTCCCTCGTAGATGCCGCCAGCAGCTACAAAGCTGGCATGGACTTCCCAGTAATCGCGCGGCTTAAATGCGCGAATCGCTTCTTCACGCTTAAATACAATCGCTAAAGTCGGTGTCTGTACACGACCAATTGGTGTTTTGAAAAAGCCACCGTCCTTACTGTTGAAGGCGGTCATTGCGCGGGTACCGTTAATGCCGACGAGCCAGTCAGCCTCGGCACGTGAGCGAGCGGCGGCCTCAAGCGGCTTCATGCTTTCGTCGTCACGTAGATTATTGAAGGCGTCAATAATTGCTTGTTTTGTCATGGATTGCAGCCACAGGCGCTGAATC
>CAZIKJ010000091.1:0-6943 GCA_964539685.1 uncultured Pelistega sp. | reverse complement strand
ACTAACTCCGTTCATGATGGCACTGGCTTTTGCCTATATTTTATCACCTGGTGTCCGTTATTTAGAGCGAATCTTAATTCCGCGTTGGTTAGCGGTCTTTATAATGGTGACGCTACTCATTGCCATCTTCTTAGGCATCTTACTCGTTGTCATCCCGCTCATACGGCGTGAGCTCAATCTGGTGATTGAACAACTGCCCAACTGGATTGCGCTATATAACCTAAACTGGGCGCCACGCATAGATCGCTGGTTAGGCGTTGATAGTCAATTGGACACTGCTCATATCCGCAGCATGATTCAAGATGCACTCACAGGGACAGACAGCTTATTTAATACCTTCGTCAGCTATTTGCAATCCAGTGCGCCAACCCTTATCTTTATGGTAGTGAGTGCCTTACTGGTTCCTGTCTTACTGATTTACTTGCTCTTGGATTGGGAGAAGTTTATCACAAGCTTTCGTGAACTCATTCCACGTCGCTTTTTAATCCCCACGGTGCGTCTTTTACAAGATATTGATGCGCTCTTAGCCAGTTTCTTACGTGGGCAGATTTCGGTGATGCTAATTCTCGCCTTCTATTACAGTATGGGCCTCACCATCGCGGGCTTCGATAGCGCCATCCCAATTGGTGTCCTCACTGGCATGCTTGTCTTTATCCCTTACTTAGGTTTTATGTTGGGTTTATTACTGGCGATCTTCTCATCCCTGCTCCAGTTTGATGGCTATTATGGTTTAATCGCCGTGGGGATTGTGTTTGGCTTCGGTCAAGTGCTTGAAGGTATGTTCCTCACACCTAAGATTATGGGCAATCGAATTGGTCTACACCCCCTATTTATTATCTTGGCAATCTTTGCTTTCGGTAAGATTTTCGGCTTTTTTGGCGTATTATTAGCCATTCCCATGAGTGCCGCACTTTCGGTTGTGATTCGCCGAATTTATGCCAAATACCGTAGCAGTAGCTTTTATACGCATGACTGAACAACTTTATTTTTCTGACCTTATCCTCAGTCCACCCGAAGACTTCGACAACTTTGTCCCTGGGCATAATGAAGAGCTCTACTTGTGCCTGAGTAACTTAGCTCCTGCACAAGCAGTCTGCATCTGGGGTTTACCTGGTAGCGGAAAAAGCCACTTGTTAAAAGCTACCGCGCGCTTGTACGAGGGGCTTTACTTTGATGCGACTACATTTGCGCACGACACGATTGAGACTCCCCAAGCGAGTTTAATTTGTGTTGATGATGTGCATTTATTCACCGAAGATCAACAAGCGGTATTGTTTACCCTTTATAATAACTGGCAAACTTATAAGGCCACTGAGCAGGTTTTTACGCTCATTGTCAGTGCCAATGCCGCGCCTCAATCGCTGGTCATACGTGAAGATTTACGTAATCGACTGGGTTGGGACTTAGTTTTTCAGCTACATTCGCTTGATGATGCCGATGCGCAACTTGCCTTTGCCCAAAGAGTCTTCGATAAGGGTCTCTCCTTAAGCAAAGAGGTAGCACCTTGGCTCTTTACTCATTACACGCGTGATATTCGTACACTTTTGGCCTTATTGGATGCCTTAGATGCCTATTCATTAGAACAAAAGCGTACGATTACTTTGCCCCTTTTAAAAAATTTTTTAGATTCCAAGGAATTTTCGGCATGAGCTCTAACAACATAGCACTATTCGATCTAGACCATACCTTGATCCCTATCGATAGTGACCATGAATGGATCGAGTTTTTAGTTCGACACAATTTAGCGGGCGACCCTGAAGCGGTCAAACGTCGCAATCAAGAAATTTACGATAAATATACGCAAGGCACACTGACCATTGAAGAGTCAGCCGAGTTTGTCTTGAGTTTCTTGGCCATGCATCCACCATATGATTTAGCACGCTATCATGAACAGTTTATGCAAGAAGTGATTCGTCCGGCTATTCAAGCGCCAGCGATTGAACTGGTGCGTGAGCATCATGCAGCAGGCGATCTCTGCTGCTTAGTCAGCGCCACCAACACCTGGGTGATTGCACCGATTGCGCGTGCTTTTGGCTTTGAACATTGCATTGGCACGACGCCTGAATATGTTCAAGGTCGTTTTACAGGACGCTTCACAGGTGTGGCTTCTTACCAAGCAGGTAAAATCACTCGTGTTGAAGAATGGCTTAAGCCCATGGGTTTGGCGCTGAAGGATTTTGAGAAGAGCTACTTTTACAGTGACTCCATGAACGATTTACCCTTACTTGAAGTGGTGACTCACCCAGTGGCGACTAATCCACAAGACGCATTGCGTCAAATTGCCCAAGATAAGAACTGGAAAGTCCTTGATTTATTTACGCAATAAACTGAACTTCTCTTGAAAGATTCAGAATCAAGTACTTGAAACGTTCACACTAATAAACCGCACCCATGCTGAAAAAAACTATTAAACAATACGTAAACCGACTTTTTGCGAGCAATAAGAGCTCTCGCAAAGTGTATCGTCAAGCCGAACACAAAATCGACCTACGTCTTGTTTCCCGCAATGCCATTAAGGTTTGCGAAACCTTACAGTCACATGGTTATCAAGCCTATATTGTCGGCGGCGCTGTGCGTGATTTAATCTTAGGCTTTGAGCCTAAAGACTTTGATGTAGCGACCAATGCCACCCCAGAACAAGTCCGTAGCATATTCAGACGCGCTCGGATTATTGGTCGTCGCTTTCGTCTTGTTCATGTTTTATTTGGTTCTGAAGTCATTGAAACCTCAACTTTCCGTGCTGCTTCCAATGGCACGCAAAGTACCGATGAGCATGGACGGATTCTGAACGATAATGTGTTCGGTGATATTGAGAGCGATGCGGCACGTCGTGACTTTACCCTGAATGCCTTATATTACGACCCGATTCAAGAAGAAGTCATTGATTACCATAACGGTGTTGCCGATCTACGTTCGCATACGGTACGGATTATTGGCGACCCAGAAGTAAGGTATCGTGAAGATCCTGTACGCATGCTGCGCGCAGTACGCTTTGCCGCCAAACTCGACGCGACGATTGAGGCGAAAACACATGCACAGATTAAGCCCTTAGCGAAATTAATTTCGAATGTGCCGCACTCTCGTCTATTTGATGAGACGCTGAAATTACTGACCTGCGGCAATGCCCTGAATTGCTTAAAACAACTGCGTGCCGAAGGCCTGCACGAGGGGATTATCCCCCTCCTGGATCTGGTACTGAAGCAAGAAGGCGGCCAGAAATTTATTGAGATCACCTTAGATCGTACCGATCAACGTATTCGTACAAATCGCCCTGTGAATGCGAGTTTTCTCTATGCGGCTATTCTCTGGCCCCTAGTACAGGCGTATTACAAGAAAGAACTTGCCAAGCCGCATAGCCACCCTATGCCTGCCTTGGTGGAAGCGACGAATAAGGTGCTGGCCGAACAAGTCAGTAAATTAGCGCTGCAGAAGCGCCACATTGCTGAGATGCGAGAAATTTGGTTCACCCAACCTCGCTTTGAGAAGCGCACACCACGCTTTATCTGGCGTATGATTGAACAAACCTTCTTCCGTGCCGCCTGTGACTTTTTACAAATTCGGGCCGCTTGTCACGAGTTTGATAGTGTCTTAGCGCAGTGGTGGATGGACTTAGCGAATGCGCCAAATGATGAGCGCGTCCGTATGGTCGAAGCCTTGGGCCAAGGTGGTCGCACAGCGCAGAATAAAACTAAAGGTACTTCTGGAGAAGAGAAAACCGGGGCTCGTAAGCGCCGCCCTCGCCGCCGCTCTTCGCGTAAGAAGTGGCAAGAGGAAGGACAATCCTCAGGCGGCTCTAGTAGCCCAAGTGCGGGTGTAGAGCATTAAGCATGTGCGAATCAGCAGAATAAGGAGAATGGCATGAGTTGGGCATATATTGGCCTAGGATCTAATCTAGGCGAGTCTAAAGATATATTGACTCAGGCTTTACGTGATTTATCACAACATTTAAGCATAAAGCTTATCAGAGTTTCTCCCTACTATCGCAGCGCTCCTGTAGACAGCGGTGGGCCTGATTATATTAATGCCGTGGCTTGTTTAGAGACGAGCTTATCGGCGCTCGACTTATTACATATTATGCAAGCCATAGAGTTAGAGCATGGTCGTGAGCGCCCCTACTTTAATGCGCCACGAACCTTAGACTTAGATTTGCTCTTATTTGAGGACTTTAGCAGTCAGAGCGCTGAGCTGACCGTGCCCCATCCACGCATGCACCAGCGAGCCTTCGTGCTTGCGCCACTGGCTGATTTACTCGGCGATGACTATCAATTAGCACAAGGCAGTCTCGCCCAACTGCTGGCTAAAGCCTTAGCAGAAGGGCAAGAGATTCAGCGAAACTAAAGTACCTTAAGAAAGCCCTCTTCTTGCTTGACTAAATACGCTCTTACTTGTCTTTGGCATGGTTGCCCTTACTTGCGCTAAGTAAGCTTAAGTGACTTTCTTAAACTTATAGTTTCTTCGCCTAAGACCTAAACAAACTGTTCCGCCAAATGACAAGCGACCTGGCGTCCATCTACCTCGCGCAATGTCGGCTCTTCTTGACTGCAACGCGCGACCGCATGGGCGCAGCGCTTATGAAAAGAACAACCACTCGGTGGATTAATTGGCGAAGGTAACTCGCCATGCAGCTTAATTTTCTGATAGCGTTTTTCAGGGTTAATGCTTGGCGTGGCTGAAAGCAAGGCCTGTGTATAGGGGTGTAAGGGCTTAGCGTACAGCTTGCTCTTTTCACTCAGCTCCACAGTCTTACCTAAGTACATCACCAAAACATCATCGGCCACATGCTCCACTACCGCCAAGTTATGGGAAATAAAGACATAGGCTGTTTTCAACTGTTCTTGTAAATCCATAAAGAGGTTCAGCACTTGTGCCTGAATCGACACATCAAGGGCTGAGGTAGGTTCATCCGCAATCACGATTTTAGGATTCAAGATCATGGCACGAGCAATCGCAATCCGTTGACGCTGACCGCCAGAGAACATATGCGGATAGCGATAATAATGCTCTGGACGTAGACCGACAATCTTCATCATCTCATCGACTCGTGCTTTGCGCTCTTGAGCGCTTAGCGTCGTATTAATGATTAAGGGCTCGGCCAATTGATCGCCAATCTTACGGCGTGGGTTTAAGGAACCATACGGGTTTTGAAAAACCATCTGCACCTTGCTACGCAAGGCTTTAATTTCACTCGCTGGCAGCTTAGCCACATCAACGCCATCAAGCACTAAGCTACCAGAACTAGGCTCCTCAATCATGGTTAATTGCCGTGCCAAGGTAGACTTACCTGATCCTGACTCACCCACAATCGCTAATGTTTTACCTTCATTTAAATCAAAGCTTATACCATTTAAGGCTTTAACAGTTGCTTTTTCTTTCAGAAATCCACGTGATACTTGGTAATGTCGGGCCAAATCACGCACACTTAATACCTTAGTCATGAGTTTGCTCCATCTTTATCAAGGGCTTAATACAACGCACTTCTCGGCGCTCAGAATGCTGAAGGGCAATTCTACCCTCTTCGCAACGTGGCTCCACATAAGGACAACGAGGAGCTAATAAGCAGCCATGTGGGCGATCATATTGTCCGGGCACAATCCCTGGGAGAGTGCGTAAGCGACGCTGCCCCTTGCTCGATTCAGGAATCGAGGCGAGCAAGGCTTCCGTATAAGGATGAGCGGGATGATAAAACATCTCAGGGATATAGCCTTTCTCCACCGCTTGCCCTGCATACATTACACAGACACGTTGCGCAACTTCGGTTACGACAGCCAAGTCATGGGTAATCATAATCAAGGCCATCTGTTTATCACGCTGTAAATTGACTAAAAGATCCATAATTTGCGCTTGAATCGTGACATCCAAAGCCGTAGTGGGCTCATCAGCAATCAATAGCTTAGGTTCACATGCAATCGCCATGGCAATGGCCACACGTTGACTCATACCACCCGAGAGCTGGTGAGGATACGCCTCTAGGCGTGATTCTGGCTCTGGGATTTCAACAATCTTCATTAATTCAATGGCGCGCTCGCGCAGTGCTTTACCCCTCAAGCCAATATGCAGCTTGAGCACTTCTTCAATCTGAAAGCCCACGGTATAGCTCGGGTTCAGAGCAGTCATTGGGTCTTGGAAAATCATCGCAATATCTTTACCGATAATTTTACGGCGCTCCTCAGGACTTAGCTTAAGTAAATCCTTACCATCAACCACTAAGCGATCGGCGGTAATTTTACCCTGGCCATCTAAGAGTCCCATCAAAGCCATCATGGTCACTGACTTGCCTGAGCCAGACTCACCCACAATCCCAACTAGCTCGCCTGCTTCAACACGTAAATCTAATTTATCCACCGCGTAGAACGGCTTACTATCAGTACCAAAGCGCACCGATAAATTATGTACTTCTAATAAACTCATGGTGACTCCTTTAGGCCGCTTTCTTAAGTTTTGGATCGAGGGCATCACGTAAACCGTCGCCCATTAAATTAATCGCCAATACGGTTAAGAGAATCGCCAAGCCTGGGAAAGTCACCACCCACCACGCACGACTAATATAGTCACGTGCAGTTGCCAACATGGTCCCCCACTCAGGGGCAGGTGGTTGCACACCTAGACCTAAGAATCCTAATGCAGCAATATCGAGAATCGCGGTTGAGAAACCCAAGGTCGCCTGCACAATAATCGGTGCCATACAGTTCGGTAGAACCGCGATAAACATCAAGCGCCATATACCTGCACCTGCGACACGTGAAGCGACGACATAATCCTTATTCAACTCACTCATTACCGAGCCACGAACCAGGCGGATATAACCAGGTAAGCCGACCACCGCAATGGCAATCATGGCATTCGTAATGCCTGGTCCCAAAATCGCCATTATCGCAATCGCTAATAGCACGGAAGGTAAGGCCATCATAATATCAGCGACGCGCATAATAATACGCCCCAATAC
>CAZIKJ010000090.1:0-2509 GCA_964539685.1 uncultured Pelistega sp. | reverse complement strand
GTGTTATGCTGACTTATTAATTAACTATGGTGTAAGCGCCCCCAAAGGCCCTTTTAACTTAGAAGCACGCAGCCAAGCAGGTTTTAGCCAAGCCGAAATTGACTGGCTAAAGTCTTTATAATTTTTTTGGAGTGATTGCTATGCAAGTACTTATTCTTGGTGCCGGCATAATTGGATTAAATACAGCCTATACCTTGATGCAACAAGGCTATCAAGTGACAGTTCTTGATGTAAAAGACGAAGTTGGCCAAGGTGCTAGCTTTGCGAATGGTGCCCAATTATCTTATAGCTACGTCGCCCCATTAGCGGGTCCTGGCGTACTCGGTAAAGTCCCCAAATGGTTGCTCGATCCAAACTCCCCACTACGCTTTCGTCCAAGCTTAAAACCAGCCGATGCCTGCTGGAATCTGCAGTTTATGAAAGCTTGCAATACCAAGCGCAGTGACCAGACAACGGCTGAATTACTTAAACTCGCGTATCTTAGCCGCGACCTCTACCACCAGCTGTTTACACAAGAGAAGCTTGAGGTGGACTTTAGTAGCACAGGTAAATTAGTCGTACATCGCTCACAAGCCTCGATGGATAGCGCCGTGAAGCAGTTAGAAGTTCAACGCCGCTTGGGCGCCGCCGAACAATTTGCCTTAAACACCCAAGAGTGTCTTGAGCAGGAACCCGCTTTAGCACAAGTGGCCTCACAGATCGTTGGCGGCATTTACACCCCAAGTGAAGAAGCCGCAGATAGTTATAAAGTCTGTCTTGACTTGAAAGCAATCTTAGAAGCAGGTGGTGTTCAGTTTCTCTTTAAAAAAGGGGTTCGCAAAATTGAACGTCAAGCGGATAATCGCGTCAGTGTACGTCTACATAATAATGAGACGCTCAGCGCTGAGCATATTGTAGTTTGCCTGGGCGTGGAGAGTACGGCCCTATTAGCCGATGCAGGGATTAGTGTGCCTGTGGCCCCACTTAAGGGATATAGCCTAAGCCTTGATATTACCGACCCTACGCAAGCACCCAATGTCAGCATTACCGACTTTGAGCGCAAAGTTGTGTATGCGCGCATTGGCACGCGGCTACGTGTAGCAGGTATGGCGGATCTGGTCGGTATTGATTATCGCATCGACCCGCAACGTATTCGTGCGCTTATTCAGGAAGCACAAGGCCTTTTTGCCCAAGCCGGTGACTATGAAAAAGCCACACAGTGGGCGGGTTTACGCCCTGCTACCCCTTTAGGCAAGCCGATTATTGATAAGACACCGTATCGCAATTTATACCTGAACATTGGTCATGGTGCCCTAGGCTTAACCTTAGCGACAGGATCTGCGCATATGCTAGCAGATTTAATCGCCGGTAAATCGCATGAGTTGAGTGGCTTATTTAATCAACAAGCAGCTAAGGCGTAATCCTTGATAGATAGTGTAAGCTCAGTAGCCAATAAACCCTTGTCTACTCAATACAAATTATGCGATTAACGCCGCACAAATTGACATTTTTTGTAGCATCTTTCATGCTTGATTTACTTACTTTTACTGCAATATAGGTGATAATCTCTTTACGCTGCTTGACTGACTTCACGTATCAGGCAGCCTACAGACTTTATCTCTGTGCTTGCGCAGCAATCTAGTGAAATGCCCCGACATGTAGACCTTACAATCTACAATTAAGGTGCTTAGTTCACAGAGCGACGCTTATCTCTTAAAGGAATTTCCTATAATGCAAAAGATCTTAGTGCCAATTATTGTCTTCTGTGTGGTCTTAATCGCACTGACTTTTGGCGAAGGTGTATTTCGTGGTTTTGCAACACTGGTCTATGAATGGACGGGTATCGTTCTCTACAATCTGAATGATTTCTTCCTCTCCATCTGGTCCTATGTACAAGCACATCCTGTCAAGATTGTCTTGGCCTTGCTGATCACCGCAGGTATCTCCGTATGGCTGCACAAAAACTATGGTGAAGAGCTGAACAAACCCGCCAATACCCGTAAAATTGCGATTGTATTAGCGATATTTCTTGGCTGGACAGGCGCCCATCGCTTTTATCTGAACCAGATGTTCGCTGGTATCGTATTTATTCTGATTTCGCTTATCTTCATCCCATTATCTGTTTTCATCAGCTTTATTGATGCGATTCGCTATATGTATACTGATGACGAGACCTTTTTACAACGTTACACGACTTAATACTGAGTATCGGTATAAGATAAGGTAAAATTCACCATCAAGCCACTGTTTATTGACAGTGGCTTATTTTTACTGACTGAGGATGATGATAGTATGGAAATTCAAAACCTAACCATCAATAGCGAGAACTACAAAGCCGAAGATTTACTCCGTAGCTGGTACTGGCTATGTGATAGTGAGCAATTAGAAATTGCCATGATTACCAAACTAGGCGACGCCTTTTTAATCGCCCCACAGACAGGTGAAATCCTCTTTCTCGATACTTTAGACGGTGAGCTTGAAGTGATTGCTGACTCTATTGATCAATTTAAAGCCTTGCTGAATGATAGCG
>CAZIKJ010000089.1:0-4327 GCA_964539685.1 uncultured Pelistega sp. | reverse complement strand
GGGCAAGTTGTACCCGCTTTTGACCCCTTCGCACAGCCTTTTTTTATTGCTAATGAAGGCTTGTCTGCCATTACGCCTGATGTTCTGAATAGTCAGCTTTTACTTAAGGCATTTGAACCTAATTTTATGTGGCAAGCTGATCCGCTTATTCAAGATTGGAATGAAGATAAGCTCTTATTTAATGGTCAACAAGCCTATATTGAAGCGGCGACTTTGATGCCATTGATTCATACACCTCACGGTATTCATATGGTGTTGACGCGCCGTGCGAAACACCTCAAAAAACATAGTGGTCAAATCAGTTTTCCAGGCGGTCGAATTGATGCTAGTGATATATCAGCAGCCAATGCCGCTTTACGCGAAACGCAAGAAGAGATTGGTGTAGAGCCGTACTATGTACAGCTTTTAGGTCAGATGCCTGATTTATTTACAGGTACGGGATTTTTGATGCGCTCTTATGTGGCTGAACTGCGTCCTGGTTATACGTTCCGTGCCAATGCGGGTGAGGTGGAAGAGGTATTCACCGTGCCCTTAGCTTTCTTGATGGACCCCGCACATCATCGCTTGCATACTGCAGCTTTGCCTGATGGCAAGGTACGCAGTTATTTCTCTATGCCATGGAATGATTATTATATTTGGGGCGCAACAGCAGCGGTGATTAGAAACTTCTACTTCCGCTTGCAGCAGGCATTGCGCGCATAATAAACACGCTTGACGTAATTAACAGACTTATTTGCTCTGTAGACTCACTTAACTAACGCGCCGATTGAATTTAATAAGTACCTTAGACGTAATAGTAGACTCATTGTGTCAACAGACTAATATTTCGGTGGCGCAAGACTTTCACTCAGAATGCGCTCATACAACTCGTGGCGTGAAGTTTGAATCTCACCGTCCTTCAAAGCTTGTAAAACCCCACAACCTGGTTCATGTAAATGCGTGCAGTTATAGAATCGACATTGCTCAATATAGGGGGCAAACTCAGGAAAACCTTGTACCACTTCAGTTAATCCTAAGTGCTTTAAACCGAAAGACTGAAATCCAGGGGAGTCTATTATGGACGCATTAAGCGCAGGCAAAGCATACAGGGTCGTCGTCGTTGTTGTGTGTTTACCAGTACCTAAGGCAACAGAGTGCTCTTGAGTATGGGCCTTGGCATGTGGAACAATCACATTCAGAATGCTCGACTTACCCATTGCGCTCTGACCTAAGAGTAGGTTGGTTTTGTCCCTCAAGAGGGGGGTGAGATCATTACGTAGCTTGGTTTCGTCAGTGATGCTGGTTTCAATAATATGCACACCAAGTGCCTCGTAGGGTGCTAAGCGCGCGCGTGCCTGCTGATAGCCTTCAGCGAGGTCTACTTTATTCAACAAGATAGTGGGTTGAATGCCAACACTCCAGGCGCCGGTTAAGGCTCGCCCAAGTAAGTCGTCATTGAAGCTAGGACTTAAGGCCACGACCACCAAGAGCTGGTCAACGTTCGCGGCAAATTGCTTAGAACGCATCTCATCGGAACGATAAAGCAGATTATGGCGAGGTAATACCTCTTCAATGCTGGCTTCTTCTTGTCCTTGTAATTGTACGCGCACATAGTCGCCTACGCAGATACCGGTTTTTTTGCCACGGGTATAGCTCTGACGAGTTTGTCCATCCTCACATTGCACGGTGTAATGGCGGCCGTAGGCGGTAATCACTCTTCCTTGCATCATCTAGCCCTTACCTTGCATGAATCGTTATGCATCACTTTACTTTCTTGAATAAGCATTATACCTTCCAATATATTCCTTGATCTTAGCCTGCGTGTATTATGCGTTGTGTGGCGTGTAAATGCTGAATGCGTACACTTGCTGGTGGATGACTATCATAAAAGCGCGAATGCACTGGGTCAGGGGTTAAGGTTGCCGCATTATCGTTATATAACTTGACTAAAGCACTAATTAAATCATCGCTATTGGTTTGTTCGACAGCATAACGGTCCGCCTCAAATTCATCCTTACGTGACATAAAGCTGCTGATGGGGGTGATGAAAAAGGTAAAGACAGGAAGGACGAGTAAGAGTAAGACAAGTGCAATCCCGAACATCGGACGACCTGGCTGTAAAAAGACGCCTAAGCCGCCATAAAACCAGGGCTGATTGATAAGATAGCCCAGTAAAGCGAAAAAGATAAAGCTCATAATAAATGTGAGCGCAATACGCTTAATGATATGTTTATGCTTAAAGTGGCCTAATTCATGCGCCAGAACGGCTTCAATTTCAGCAGGCTTAAGTTTATTCAGTAAGGTGTCGAAGAATACGATGCGTCGATTTTTACCAAAACCTGTGAAAAAGGCGTTGCCATGTGCACTGCGCTTTGAGCTATCCATGACATACAGACCGCCTAGACCGAAATTGGCACGCTGTGCTAGGGCATTCACACGCTCATTGATCTCATCATTCTCCAAGGGGGTGAATTTATTAAAGAGTGGCATAATAAATTTAGGGATGGCATACATAAAGACGATACTTAGGATACACAAAGCAATCCAGGCCCAGAGCCACCATTGTGGGCTATAGAGCCAATTAATGAGGGCGAAGAGGGCGTATAAGATTGGCACGCCGATGGCTAAGCTTAACACTAACTTTTTCACGCTATCCAGTATAAAGAGCTTTGGTGTCATTCGATTAAAGCCAAATTTTTGCTCAAGGACGAAGGTACGGTAAAGTGTGAACGGCAGCCCAATAATATCGGTCAGCATAAAAACACTGAGTACCAATGCCACTTGATACCAAATATCCGCGCTAATGAGCTCACTGAGTTCTTGATTAATCCAGTTCAAGCCGCCCATTAAGGTGAGGACAATGAGTACAATAGCGTCAAAGACAATTTCAAGCATTAATATTTTCTGACGGGCGACAGTGTAGTCGGCTGCGCGCTGATGACTATGTAAGCTAATCTTTTCAGCAAATTCACTGGGGACTTGACCTCTGTGACTGTTCACATAGCGCATCTGGCGCGAGCTGAGGTATAGGCGTGTTAGGCTTTGGGCGATGAGAAGAACAACGAAAATAAGGGTGAAACTCATTAATGACATAGTTTGCTAGCGTCTCTGTGAGAAAATACGGTATTAAACAATAGGAATAAATTCATGGCAAAAAATGATCAACGTCTAGTTTGGCTCGATATGGAAATGAGTGGACTAGACCCTGAAAAAGAAAAAATTCTCGAAGTTGCAGTGGTTGTCACTGAATCCGATTTAAGTATTGTAGCCGAAGCGCCCGTGTTAGTGATTCATCAAGACGATAGTGTATTAGATGGCATGGACAAATGGAATACTGCGACGCATGGTCGTTCGGGTTTAACCGATAAAGTACGTGTCTCAACCATGGATGAGGAACAAGCTCAAGACGTACTATTAGCCTTCCTAAAAGAGCATGTGCCTGAGGGGGTTTCACCTTTATGCGGCAATACGATTAGTCAAGATCGCCGCTTTATGTACAAATATATGCCACGTTTAGAGAAATATTTTCACTATCGCAATTTAGATGTCAGCACATTTAAAGAGCTGGCACGCCGTTGGAAACCTGAGGTCTATAAAGGGTTTGCTAAGCAAAGCAAACACGAGGCCTTGGCAGATATTCATGAATCTATTGATGAGCTGAAGTACTATCGTGAGAATTTTATTAAGATCTAAGGATAATAGGCTATATGCAGTCTCTATGGCTTTCTGCTAAGCTTGCGTTTAAATGAATAATGTTTAAATCGCTCACTGAAATTTTTGCTGTGCTTGCTCGGCTTGCACTGATGGATAGGATCGTTACGAAAGGATAATTATCACCGTGAATTCAAGTCATGCTAATCTGATCCAGAGTGCGCAGGGTGCGATCGCGGGTATTGGTACCGATATTATTTACGTACATCGGATTGAGCGGTCCTTGGCGCGTTTTGGCGAACGGTTCGTGAAACGTATTCTCGGGCCACAAGAAATTGAGAAATATCATCGTCGTGCTGCGCGTGATCCACAGCGTGGTGTACGCTTTCTTGCTACGCGTTTTGCGGCGAAAGAAGCTTTTTCCAAAGCCATTGGTTTAGGCATGCGTATGCCTATGTATTGGTCAGCGATGCAAACTTTAAATGAAATCACTGGTAAGCCAATTGTTGTCTTGGCTGAGCCCTTAAAAACCTGGTACGAACAACGTTATGGAGTAGCCCATGTTTCCCTCACCGATGAATCCGATCTGGTCATGGCTTTCGTTATGGTCGAACAAAGAAGATAAACCAGAGCAAGAACAAGAGCAGGGTATAGAGCCTCCCTCAGAGGAGCCCCCTAAAGAGGAGCCGACTCGTGA
>CAZIKJ010000088.1:0-9856 GCA_964539685.1 uncultured Pelistega sp. | reverse complement strand
GTTAACTATCACTTTGGCAGCAAGGACGAATTAATCATTGCTGTAATGAAACGTCGATTGGGTTCAATTAATGCTGAGCGTCTGCGTCAACTCGATGAGTTAGAGGCAGAGGCGGCAGGTGCCCCTTTGAAACCGTCGCATATTGTGAATGCCTTCTTCGGCTCTTTATTATCATTCGCTGATAGTGATGACCCCGAAGGCGGTATCTTCTTGCGTTTACTTGAGCAGACTATGCTAAACCCTAGTGCATTTATTGCGGCCGTCGTTGCCAAAGAGAATGCCACTGTCGTACATCGCTACAAGGAAGCTTTATACAAATCACTTCCTGATGTACCAAAAATCGAAATTTTATGGCGTCTGCAGTTTATGTTAGGTGCGACCTCATATGCCCTACACGGTATTCGCACGCTCATCCATGCCACCGATCAAGATGAGCTAGGTGAAGAATACGATTTAGAAACGCAGTACGACAACCAATTAAAACCACGCTTATTAAGCTTTATCCTAGGAGGTTTACGTGCCCCGTTACCAGAATTTAATTAATTTTCGCCGCAACAAAATCTCGCGAGGTATTTTTAAAAGCTTCAAAGCGGTTATGCCTGCGATGTCAGCCACTGAAAAAGATGCCATTGAAGCAGGAACCGTCTGGTGGGACGCCGAACTCTTCTCTGGACGTCCGGATTGGCAACGTTTTAAAGCGATTCCGAAGCCTAAGCTGACAGCTGAAGAACAAGCCTTTGTCGAGACGCAAGTACCTGCAGCCTGCGCACTGGTTGATGATTGGCAAGTGACCACCCAAGATTTAGATTTGACCGCCGAAACTTGGGACTATATTAAGAAAAATAAGTTCTTAGGCATGATTATTCCGAAGGAATACGGTGGCCTTGGCTTTTCTGCTTTTGCTCATTCCGAAGTGATTGCCCGTCTCTCTACGCGCTGTTCAGCCTTAGCGGTGTCCGTGATGGTACCGAATTCTTTAGGCCCAGGCGAACTCTTAGTGCATTACGGCACCCAAGCGCAAAAGGACTATTATTTACCGCGTCTAGCCGATGGTCGTGAAATTCCCGCTTTTGCTTTAACCAGTCCATGGGCAGGCTCGGATGCCGCAGCCATCCCTGACTCAGGCATTGTTTGCCGTGGTGAATGGCAAGGTGAAGAAGTTATCGGTATTAAAGTCACGTGGGACAAGCGCTATATTACCTTAGCCCCAGTCTGCACCATTCTTGGCCTTGCCTTCCGCCTCTACGATCCTGATGGCTTATTAGGCAATGTGAAAGATATGGGCATTACCTGCGCTCTAATTCCTCATGATCACCCTGGTGTGGAAATCGGCCGCCGCCATTTTCCTTTAAATTCAGCCTTTATGAATGGTCCAACTAAGGGCAAGGATGTCTTCATCCCGCTTGATTTTATTATTGGTGGACCAGAACAAGCTGGCAAGGGCTGGCGCATGCTGATGGAGTGCCTTGCAGCAGGCCGTTCCATCTCGCTCCCCTCTTCTCACGTAGGTGTTGATCAATTATGCATTCGTAGCGTAGGGGCTTATTCTCGCGTGCGTAAGCAATTTAATCTTAGCATTGGCCGCTTTGAGGGTATTGAGGAAATCTTCTCCGATATGGCGGCTACCGCTTACGCGAATAATGCTGTACGTCATATGACCTCGGGAGCTGTTGATCTAGGTGAGAAACCCGCTATCTTATCGGCTATTGCAAAGTATCATGTGACGGAGCAGACACGCAAACTCGTCAACGATGCTATGGATATTATTGGCGGCAAGGGCATCTGCTTAGGCCCCTCCAATTTCCTAGGCCGTGGTTACCAGCAAATGCCTGTGGGTATTACGGTTGAAGGCGCGAATATTCTTACCCGTAGCTTAATTATCTTTGGCCAAGGGGCAATTCGTTGCCATCCTTATGTACTTAAAGAGATGCAAGCCACACAAGAAACCGATGCAGAGAAAGCCTTGCATGACTTCGATGCAGCGCTATGGGGTCATATTGGCCATGTCTTTAAAAACACAGGACGCAGCCTACTCAGTAGCCTAATTGGTTCACGCTGGATTTCGGTCAAAGCCGATGTCGACCCAAGCACTAAGCCGTACTACCAACAGATGACGCGTTTATCCAGTAACTTTGCCCTCATGGCCGATGTTTGCATGGCCGTCTATGGTGGTAGCCTGAAAAAGCGCGAGAAGATTTCAGCTCGCCTAGGTGATATTCTCTCCCACCTGTATATCGCCAGTGCCAGCCTTAAATACTATGAAGACCATGGTCGTCAAGCTGACGAACGTGACCTGCTACAGAAAGTTGTCAAAGACCACCTACATCAGGCTGAAGAGGCCCTATTTGGTATCTATGCCAACTTACCGAATCGCTTTATGGCCGGAGCCTTACGCCTGACAAGTAATCTCTGGGGGCGCGTCTTCCCACAAGCTAGCGATCGTCTGGACCGTAAGATTTGCGAACCGCTTATGCAACCAAGTAGCTTACGTGATCGACTCACACAGGTATGCTATTTACCTAGCGATGAGAACGAACCTGTAGCCGCTTTGGAAAAAGCCTTGGTTCTGAGCATTAAGGCCGAGAAAATTGAAGCCAAAATTCGTGAAGACGAAAAAAATGGCTTCTTCAAAAATCATGCCTCTGCCAATGTGCGCGATATTGCGCACCTAGCCTATCAGCTCAATCGCATTAGCCAAGAAGACTATACGCTACTGCAAGAAAGTAATCGTTTGCGCGATATTGTCATTCATGTCGATAATTTCCCGACTGATTTACGTGACCCACGTGCATTTTTAGACGTACAACAGTAAGGAATTTTTTATGTCATTTAAACCTGTGTATATCGTTGATGGTAGTCGCACACCATTTCTTAAAGTACGCAACAAGCGTGGCCCCTTCTCAGCGGCTGACCTCGCGGTTCAATGCGCCCGTGCCATGATGCTACGTCAGCCCTTCGCTGCCACTGAGTTAAGCGAAGTGATTGTCGGTTGCGCTGCCCCTAGCCCTGACGAAACCAATATTGGCCGCGTAGTCGGTTTACGTATAGGAACTGGCGATAAAGTACCTGCCTGGACCGTCATGCGTAACTGTGCCTCTGGCATGCAAGCTATCGACTCCGCCATTAATAATATCCAGAACGGCCGTTCAGACCTTGTACTCGCTGTTGGCACCGATGCGCTCTCACGTGCACCCTTATTATTTAAGGACGAAATGGTCGATTGGTTATCGACGTTCAATGGCGCTCGTTCTTTCGGCCAGAAACTTAAAGCCTTAAAAACATTTAAATTGAACTATCTAGGCCCTGTAATTGGCCTTTTAAAAGGCTTAACCGATCCGGTGGTCGGCATTTCTATGGGCCAGACCGCTGAAAATCTGGCTTATAAATTCAACATCACGCGCCAAGAAATGGACAGCTTTAGCGCACGTAGTCATGCCCGCTCTATTGCTGCGCAGAATCAACATGCCTTCAAAGCCGAGCTGACCCCCACTATTGATGCCAAAGGTACGCTATATGCTGAAGATGATGGCATTCGTGCCGACTCCACCGTCGAGAAACTTGCTAAGCTTAAACCTGTCTTTGATCGCCCTTCTGGCAATATCACCGCAGGTAATAGCTCTCAAGTTACCGATGGAGCTGCCTGCTTACTGCTTGCCTCTGAAGAAGCCGTCAAACAATGGAATTTAAAACCCATCGGAAAAATCACTGACTCTCAATGGGCTGGACTCGATCCTAGCGAAATGGGCTTAGGCCCTGTGCATGCAAGTGTACCGATCATGCAACGAAATAATTTAAGCCTAGACGATCTGGACTTATGGGAGATCAATGAAGCATTTGCCGCGCAAACCATTGCTTGCTTACGTGCCTTCAATGATGAGCAATATTGCCAAGAACACTTCCAACGCCCTGCTATTGGCATGATTAATGAAGAGAAACTCAATGTCGATGGCGGTGCGATTGCACTGGGTCACCCAGTTGGCGCATCCGGTGCACGTATCGTCTTGCACCTACTGCATGCTTTAAAACAAAGACAGCTACAACGTGGTATGGCCGCTATTTGTATTGGCGGAGGCCAAGGCGGCGCCATGTTGATTGAAACGATCCAGGAGTAAGACATATGCAAACCCTTTTACAGCTTAATAACTGGACCTTAAGCAAAGATGATCAAGCCATTGCTCACCTAGTGATTGATTGCCCTGAGCGCTCAGTAAATGCTTTGAGCAAACAAGTGATGGAAGAATTAGCACAAGCACTCGATTATCTCGACAAAGACAAACCTGCGGGTTTAATTATTCGCTCCGGCAAAAGTAATGGCTTTATTGCTGGCGCTGATATTGCGGAGTTCTCTAGCATTAGCCAGCCCAAGGAAGGTCAAGCATTAATTGAGCGTGGCTGGAATTTATTTAATCGTTTAAGCCAAGTAAAGTATCCAACCCTTGCTCTGATCCATGGTATGTGCTTAGGTGGTGGTCTAGAGCTTGCCTTAGCATGTCGGTATCGCGTCTTAGTTGATTCACCAAAACCGAGTCTTGCCCTACCCGAAGTGATGCTCGGCATCTACCCAGGTTGGGGCGGCGTTAAGCGCCTACCAGCCCTCATTGGTCCTCAAAAAGCCATGGATATGATGCTTACAGGTCGCAGTCTAGATGCGCGCCGCGCCAAATCCTATGGTCTAGTGGATTATGTGGTAGCCCCCCGTGTGGCCTTACAAACCGCCAAAGATATTGTTCTGAGTAAGCGTCCCGCAGCACGCGCCAAAGGGCTGAACAAATTATTAAATACGGGACCATTTAAAAAGATCGTCGCTAATGGTGCACGTAAGCAAGTGCAGAAGAAAGACCCAATGGGACATTATCCTGCGACCACTGCGATTATTGAGATCTGGGAAAAGCACAATGGCAATGGCTTAGCCGATCCACAAATTGTCAATCGCCTACTCAGCTCACCCACAACGCAGAACTTAATTCGTGTGTTCCATTTACAAGAACGTCTAAAAGCCTTTGGTAAACAAGGTCAAGCCGACCGTATTCAGCACGTGCATGTCGTGGGTGCGGGTGTAATGGGCGGTGGTATTGCAACCTGGTGCGCTTTACAAGGCATCAAAACCACCTTACAAGACACCGATTATTCACGCATCGCAGGTGCGGTGAAACAAGCAGCATCCCTTTTTGCCCGACGTGATCGACTCAGCGCTCAAGCCGCGCGTGATCGCTTAATACCTGACCCAGAAGGTCAAGGTATTGATGAAGCGGATATTGTCATCGAAGCGATTTATGAAAACTTGGAGGCCAAGCAAGCTCTCTATAAGCAATTAGAAGCACGCATGAAGCCTGAAGCGATTCTAGCGACAAATACCTCAAGCTTATCACTCGTAGATTTACGTACGACCCTAGAGCGTCCAGAGCGTTTTGTCGGCATCCACTTCTTTAACCCTGTCTCAAAAATGCCATTGGTTGAAGTGGTGAATGCTGAAGGTACAGATCCACAAGCGATTGCTCAGGCTTGCGCCTTTGTCGGAAAAATTGGTAAACTTGCGCTCCCTGTTCAAGACACTCCTGGTTTCTTAGTGAATGCCGTCTTAGGCCCTTATATGCTTGAAGCCATGCGTGCTGTTGATGAAGGCATTGAGCCTGAAGTGATTGATACCGCCATGCTGCGCTTCGGTATGCCGATGGGTCCGATTGAGTTAGCTGATACCGTAGGCTTAGATATTGCCATGGCCGCAGGTGCGCAGCTCGTACCAGGCAGTGAAGCACCGAAGTGTTTAGCAGAACGCGTGAAGCAAGGAAATTTAGGTGCCAAAACTGGCCAAGGTTTCTATACATGGAAAGATCGCCGACCAAGCCAATTTACGCAACATGCCATCCCTGATGGCTTGGAGCAGCGCTTGGTAAGCCCACTTATTGAACAAGCTCAAATTCAACTGGATAAAGGCATAATCGCTGATGCTGACTTAGTTGATGCTGGCGTTATTTTTGGTACGGGCTTTGCCCCATTTAGAGGAGGGCCCTTGAACTACAAAGCGAACAAAGCATAGGTATGGTTGTGCCTCAGCATCATGACTAAGACACTAAATATTAAGTTTCAACTCAAAAAACATAGACTATTTGCAAATCGGAGAAGACACTATGCGCAATTTCAAATTGCATACGCTAAGCGCTAGCTTAGGATTAATGGCTTGCATGGGCACAGCTCATGCTGCAGGCTTCCAGCTACTCGAACAAAATGCCAGTGGACTAGGCGTTGCTTACGCAGGTTCAGCTGCCATCGCTGACAATGCCAGTACCATTTACTTTAACCCGGCCGGTATGACACGCCTACCTGGTTTAAACATCTCAGTAGGTGGCACCCTGATCAAACCTTCATTTAAGTTTTCTGATGATGGTCGTTCAACCCTACCCACAGCTTTAGGCCGCTCCCCATTCCCACATCGTCTAGGCGGTAACGGTGGTGACGCAGGCAGCTTAGGTTTTTTACCAAATATGTTTATTAGCTATCAAGCCACAGACCGTGTGTACTTAGGTCTTGGCGTTGGTGCCCCATTCGGCTTAAAAACCGAATATGATGATGACTGGATGGGTCGCTTCCACTCTAAATCATTCGATATTAAGACCTATAATATCAACCCTTCTATCGCCTACAAAGTGAGTCCTAGCTTCTCCGTTGGTGCTGGTTTAAATATCCAATATATTGATGCCACCTATAAGAAAAGTAATGTCGCACCAATTGGCGTACATCCATTAGATGGCGGTCCTATCTTCACGAATGCCGAGTCCAAGAGTAAGCTGAACAATACGGGCTTTGGCTGGAACGTCGGTTTTATGTATGAGCCAAGTGAAGATACCCGTATTGGTTTATCTTACCGCTCACGTGTTAAGCATAAAGCCGATGGTGATACTACCTTGTCTGTCATGTCACCAATGGGCCCCCTTGCTCAGCTGAAAGCCGACTCGAAAGCCACCGTATCGCTACCTGATACTGTGATTCTCTCTGGTTACCAACGCTTGAATGATCGTTGGGAACTCTTAGGCGATATCTCTTGGACAGGTTGGAGCAGCATCCCAAGCTTAACAGTTAAGAACGCGGCGCCAATTAATAGTGAAACCGAACTTGATTTAAAATTCAAGGATTCTTGGCGTATTGCCGTCGGTGCACAGTATCAAGTGAATGAAAGCTGGAAACTTAAAGGCGGTGTCGCATGGGACCAATCCCCTGTACAGAAAACCTCACACCGACCAGCCTCATTACCTGATAATGATCGCTACTGGTTAAGTATTGGTGCACAATACAAACCGAGTGAGAACACCACCCTTGATATTGGTTACACCTACTTGATCGTACCAAAATCTAAAGTGGACAACACCAATAACAATGAAGCCCTCTATGGTCGCTTAAGTGGCAAATATAAAGCGAATGCGCACATTGTTGGCGTCCAACTGTCACATCGCTTTTAATGCTATAAACTAGTCATAAAAGTTACACAATAACGATACAGGACAATAGGAGACAGCAAGATGGAACGGATCTGGTTAAATAGCTACCCTTCAGGGGTTCCAGCCGATATTGATGTCAATGAATATCGCTCTTTAGTTGAAGTACTTGAAGAGGCTACTGGAAAATTTACGCATAATACCGCATTCATCTCTATGGGTAAGAAAATTACCTATAAAGAATTGGATGAGAAGTCACTCGCCTTTGCCGCTTGGTTGCAAAGCCAAGGCTTAAAACCAGGCATGCGCGTGGGACTAATGATGCCCAACATCTTGCAGTACCCTATTGCTCTATTTGGTATCTTACGTGCTGGTGGTACGGTGGTAAACTTTAATCCGATGTACACCACCCATGAGGTGGAGCATCAGATTAAAGACTCAGGCTGCGAAATTATGGTGGTGGTGGAGAATTTTGCATACACCCTACAAAAGGCTTTACCGAATACCCCTAGTGTGAAAAAAGTCGTCGTGGCCTCAATTGGCGGCTTACTCGGCTTTAAGGGCACGATTGTTAACTTCGTGCTTCGCCATATCAAGAAGATGATCCCTGCTTGGGATATCCCTGGCCATGAGCGCTTTAACGATGTCTTGAAAGCCGGTACGACACTCAAATTTACCCCTGTAGCAATCGGTCATGATGATCACGCTTTCCTGCAATATACAGGCGGTACAACGGGTGTGCCTAAGGGCGCTATCCTAACCCATCGCAATATGGTGGCTAACCTTATGCAAGCCTATGCTTGGGTGCGCTCTTACACCGAAGACGGTAAGGATCTGGTCGTAACAGCCCTGCCGCTCTACCATATCTTTGCGCTAACCGCGAACTGCTTAACCTTTATGCGGCTTGGTGCAGCAAACTTATTAATCGTGAATCCACGCGATATTCCAGGCTTTGTTAAAGAATTGAGCCAATACAAATTTACCGCATTCACAGGAGTGAATACCTTATTTAATGCCCTCTTAAACAATGAGGACTTTAAGAAAATCGACTTTAGCCGTCTCAAACTTGTACTCGGTGGTGGTATGGCAGTACAAAAAGCGATTGCTGAAAAATGGGAAGCCGTCACAGGTGGCCCTCTTGTACAAGCCTATGGCTTATCCGAAACCTCACCCGCTGTCACCATCAACCCCTTTGATCTTAAAGAATTTACAGGTTCAATTGGTTTACCCATCTCATCTACCTGTGTCAAAATTGTTGATGATGATGGCAAGATCCAGCCTATCGGTGAAGTCGGTGAAATCTTGGTTCTGGGCCCACAAGTAATGAAGGGCTATTGGAATCGTCAAGATGAAACTGATAAAGTATTCGATACTGAAGGCTATCTGCGCACTGGCGATATGGGCTATATGGATGAACAAGGCTTTATCTTCCTAGTTGACCGTAAGAAAGACATTATTATTGTTTCTGGTTTTAATGTGTACCCGAATGAAGTGGAAGATGTCGTTAGCCGCCATCCTGGTATTCTTGAAGTCGCTGCGGTCGGTGTCGATAATGGCGCGATGGGCGAGCTCGTGAAGCTATTCGTCGTACGCAAAGACCCTGCTCTCACCGAACAAGAGATTATCAAATTCTGCCGCGAAGAACTCACCAATTATAAGGTACCTAAGCAGATTGAATTTGTGGATGAGTTACCGAAGAATAATGTCGGTAAGATTCTACGCCGTAAGTTACGGGATATTCAACAAGCGTAAAGACACCTAAGAAAGGCACAATGCGCCGAAATAATAGTGATGTATAAAACAGGTGCCATAGGAGCACCTGTTTTATAAACAAGTTTGAAGACTCGCAACAATCAGAATATTGCTCATGCCTTCTGGCGCAAACTGAGTTTCAAGAACAGTTTACCTTCTGCATCTTCAGGGTGTACATGTTTAAAACTCAATCTTCTCATCTACGGGCTGCGCTTATTTAAAACTCAACCTTCTACATCTGCAGGCTGCGCTTGTATAAAACGCAACCTTCTGCGCCTACAGTCTACAATTGCTTAAAGCTTAACTCATTCTCAATCTGTTCGCGGCTATTCTGAGGTGAGCACATCTGAATAAAGTCATATACATAGTCTCGTGCAAACACGCCCTTACGCACACCTACACGTGAGGTATGGTTACCGAATAAGTGACCAACAGGGATGCCAACAAATTTAGTATCACGGCGTGGATCAAATGCCATGCCCGCAATAATGCCAATACCTAGCTCTACTTCCACATAGGTTTTAATTACGTCAGCATCAATGGCCTCGAGCACAATATCAGGCTCTACCCCTGCTTTAGCGAAAGCGGCATCAATCGCACTACGACCTGAGAAAGCCTTATCGTAAGTAATAATCGGATATTCTGCAATTTGTGCGTAGCTAATATTACGCGCT
>CAZIKJ010000087.1:0-2990 GCA_964539685.1 uncultured Pelistega sp. | reverse complement strand
ATAATAATTCACAAGTGAGAAAATAATTTCATATTTATGAATTTATTAGGGGTTATATATGCCAAAATGGATAGTTAGAGAAGCGGATATTCAGGGATACAGTCCTGCTAATCATGAAGGAACAGTGAATAAGCGCTTGATTAGCTCAGAAACAGTTGGCTCAAAGTATGTTGAAGTACTGCTTGGGACGATTGAGAGTCAACAAGGTGCTTTACCACATGCTCATCCAGATATTGAGCAAGTGGTATATATGATTTCTGGTACGGCAGATGTGGAATTAGAAGGGGAAAAGGGTTCAATGGTCGCTGGAGATTGTTGCTACTTCCCTCCTTATAAGAAGCATGTCTTTACAGTTACAAGTAAAGAGCCGGCTCGTATCCTGGTGATTTATTCACCACCCTATGAAGAGAATCCCGCAAAAGTGATTCGCTAACTAAATAATTATGGACCAGAGGATGTCCGTCAAAGGAGACAAATATGATATTTAGAAAAATGACCACGGCCTTGCTTGGCTTTACATTGTGTGCGGCAAGTGCTGCCGCGGCGGTGTGGCCAGACGGTAAGCCAATTACGATGATCGTACCTTTCCCGCCTGGATCAGGAACTGATTCAGTTGCACGTATTTTCGCAAGAGAGATGGGTAAGCGTCTTGATACTAATGTGATTGTAGATAATAAGCCAGGTGGTAATGGCACCATTGCAGGACAGAATGTGGTTCGCTCTAAGCCCGATGGCTATACCATTTTAATTTCTACGAATACACCATTATCTGCCGCTCCATGGTTAATGAAGAATGTGCCCTACGATGTGAAGAAAGATTTTACGCCAATCGCTCGTGGAGGAAACTTACCATTTATTTTAATTGCTAATAGCAAACGTCCTTATACATCTGTACAAGAATTAATTAGCTATGCAAAAGAGCACCCAGGCAAGGTGACTTATGCATCAGGTAATAGTACGGGCATTGTTAGTGGTGCTACCTTGGCGAGTAAGGCCGATATCGATATCTTGCATGTTCCCTATAAAGGCACTCCGCAGGCAATCACCGATCTGATTGGTGGGCAGGTAGATATTATGTTTACTGATTTAACATCAGGACTGCCATTTATTGAATCAAAACAGGTTAATGCTTTTGCCGTTACCACTGCAGAGCGAAGTTCTCTCTGGCCAGAGTTGCCTTCAATGCAAGAAGCAGGAGTGGCTGATTTTGATGTGACTTCATGGAATGGTTTTTTAGGACCTGCGAATATGCCTAAAGAAATTGTCGACAAAATGAATGCGGCGATTAATGACATTGTGACAAATCCAGATGTTAAAGCAGAGTTAGCAAGATTAGGCTTTGATGCTTTTAGTGGGTCGCAGGAAGAATTTGCTAAGTTCGTTCTAGAGCAATATGAACTTTGGGGCAAGATGATTAAAGATGCAGGCATTGCAGCTAATTAGGAAGTACACAAATGCAACACAATAATACTGGACCTTTAGCGGGTATACGCATACTAGATTTAACTGCTGTGGTGATGGGGCCATTCTCAACACAGATTCTTGCAGATCTAGGTGCGGATGTGATTAAGGTAGAGTCTATCGTGGGTGATTCCATGCGAATGGTAGGGCCGATGAATAATCCCAAGATGGGCTCAATCTATTTGCATTTGAATCGTAATAAACGCTCTATTGTGTTGGACTTGAAGTCAGAGGAGGGGCGGGCTGCTTGTCTGTCTCTCGCCGCAGAGGTAGATATTTTGCTGTATAACATACGTCCAGCGTCAATGAAGAAATTAGGACTTTCCTATGCTGATGTAGGAAAGGTGAATCCTAAAATTGTGTATGCGGGTGTCTATGGTTTTGGCGAAGATGGTCCCTATGCAGGACGACCTGCTTATGATGATTTGATTCAAGGTATGGTTGGTATAGGTAGGCTCTATGAGGAAAATACTCACCATGAGCCACGCTATACACCATTAACCTTAGCTGATAGGGTGGTGGGTCTACAAGCGGCAATTGCATGTTTGGCAGGTGTAGTGAATGCAAGAGCTACTGGTGTAGGGCAAGAGATTGAGATCCCCATGTTTGAAGGCATGAGTCAATTTGTCTTGGGTGATCACCTTGCCGAAAAAACGTTTAATTTTGAAACAGGTAAAACTGGTTACCAACGATTAATGACGACCCATAGACGACCCTATGAAACAAAAGATGGTTTTATTAGTTTGCTCATCTATAACGATAAGCACTGGGTCAACTTTTTAAATGCCATCAATAGAGTTGATTTATTACAGGACTCTATTTTTGAGAGTCATACCAAGCGCGCAGACAACATTAATGAGGTGTATAACTTTGTCAGTGAAGTTGTGCGCAATAAGTCTAGCTCAGAATGGCAGGCAATTTTTGAACAATGCGATATACCTTGTGCTCCTTTGTATTCGGTCGATGATTTATTACAGGATGAACATATCGTTGCAACGGGCCAAGTAGTGCGTATGAATCATCCTACAGAGGGTCTCATACAGACAACGGCACCATTGGGTAAGTATTCTAAAACACCAATTGGTATTTATCGTCATGCTCCAGGCTTGGGTGAACATACAGAAGAAGTTATCAATGAGTTAACAATTAGTGATGACTATAAGCAAAAAATTATTAATAAACAGCAAATGACAAAGGAATAGTCAATGGACTTTAGCTTAACTGAAGATCAGTCGATGATCGTATCAACAATTGAAAAACTCTGTAGTGATTTTGATGATGAATATTGGTTAGCACGAGATGCTGATGGGCAGTTTCCAGAGGATTTTTTTCAACAGTTATCTGGTAGTGGTTGGTTGGGGATTGCGATGCCAACGGAGTACGGTGGTGCGGGTATGGGTATCACCGAAGCGGCCTTGATGATGCAGACTATTTCGCAGTCTGGTGCGGGCTTCACAGGTGCATCTGCAGTCCATATGAATATTTTTGGCCTAAATCCTGTTGTGCGCTTTGGCTCCGAAGAGCTGAAA
>CAZIKJ010000086.1:0-2994 GCA_964539685.1 uncultured Pelistega sp. | reverse complement strand
TGCGGTGTTTGTCAAGCAAGTTGTCCGATTTCTTATGCAGCTAATACGACATTTCTCTCTAACTCGTTACTCTCCTTCGATGGGTTTAGCCAGACCTCTTTGACCGGTTTCCAATTGCGGACAGAACGGTTTTTCCAACGCTCAGGTCTAGCTTCTTTGGCTGTCTCATAAACGACACGGCGATGCGCTAAAATAGCGTTATCCTGTCCGCTATGACGCTGCTCTGGCGTGACAAACTGAATGCTACTATGGCAATGTTGCGTGTTATACCAGATGACGAATTGATGCACCCATTGACGAGCCTGTTCTAGGCTAGTAAAAGGCTTATTAGGATAGGCCGGTGTGTATTTGAGTGCTCTAAACAGTGACTCAGAATAGGGATTATCATCACTAACCGACGGGCGGCTAAAGGAAGGCACTATGCCCAACTTCTGCAAGGTCGCTAGCATGGTAGCTCCTTTCATCGGACTACCATTATCTGAGTGTAAGATGAGCTGGTCTTTTCGGATTCCATGTTTCAGACACGCCTTGCTAATCAGAGTCGCTGCGTGTTGAGCCGATTCTTCTAGGTGAATCTCCCAACCAGTAATCAGACGACTGTAGATATCAATCGTCATATACAAGCGATAGAACTGCCCACGAATTGCACTCGGCAGATAGGTGATGTCCCATGACCATACCTGATTAGGTGCTGTGGCTACCCACGACATAGGCTTAGGCACCTGTCGTGGTGGCTGTGCTCGACCACGGCGATTTAGCTGACCATGCGTTCTTAAGACTCGGTAAAACGAAGATTCAGATGCAATATAAATCCCCTTATCAGCCAATTTAGGCACGATTTGAGAAGGCGGCAAGCTTTGATATGCCGGCTGATTGCATAGGCCAAGGATGTCATGCTTTTCCTCTTGCGTTAACGCATGCGTATAATTACGATTGTTCGTCTGTCGACGCTTGTCGCTTAAGTCGTCACCTGCCGCTTGCCAACGCAATAACGTACGACAACTAATGCCTAGGATGTCACACGCTTGATGGCGTCGTGCTCCCGCATCAACCGCCTCTTCAATTAAGTTCACGGCTATCTGTTTCATCGGCTCAGGAATCAGTCTTCCTCGTCGTTGCCCCAGATAGCCCGGGCTTTTTTTGATAAGGTCAATAAGGCAGCCGTTTCAGCTAAGGCCTTCTCCTTACGTCTTAATTCTTTTTCTAGCTGACGACTCTTTTTACGCTCAGCCGCTAAGACCGCTTTAGTCACCGGTCCTGCCTCCATATCGAAGGCTTCAATCTCAACCCGCCAAGCCTCCAACTGCTCAGGATAGATGCCATGCTCACGACAATAACTCGACCGCTCGGCCTCGTTCATACTGGCTGTTTGAATAATAGCGGCTAACTTCGCCTTGTTATCCCATTGGTCAGGGCGTGATTCTTTTGCAGGCACAACAAATCCTCTGGCTTGTAGCTGTTTTTTCCAACGATATAAAGTGGATACGTGAATACCACTTTCTCGGCTAATTTGAGCCACACTTTGGTTATTCGGTGGCATCATTTTTTTAACGATCTGCGCTTTAAATTCTGAACTGTAAGATGACATTGTAAGACACTAACCGCTCCCTCAATTACATGAAATATAAAAATCAGAAAATCAGACAACTAGTGTGACAGAGGGGGCCTGCAACCACCTCGCTTTTGGTCCAATCCATAAACTGCGTGACCATGTGTTGCTGCTGCTCCAGAGTGTTGGAATCATCGTGTTTAACAGCAAAACCTGCTGGGTAATCATCGCCCCACTGTGTGCAATGGATAAAAAGCTAGGGAATGGACGGGTCTAATGCAAACTTATCAACATGCTTAAGAACACTCATAGCTATGGCCTGAGTCGCTAAAATCAGATCTATATCTCGATTAAAACGAGCGTGTTTATTTGAGTGTTTAAGCCGACCCACTTCGTTATAAAAAGCGCTGATAGTGGCAGGCGATGCAGCACGCACCATTGCTATAAACGCTGCACACATTGCGCGGACTTGCTCAGCATCACAAAATGTAGGCAAGCAATACCACAGCATATTTGAGTAGCTAATATTTTGACCGTTTTTATAAAAATCATAGCCATGCGCGTTGTAATAAGACTCTATAAGCGTATCGACTATTTTCGTAAGCGCCATAAACTCTTTATGCATTACGTGGATTTTTATGCGCTTCGTGTTTATTAGCTCATCTGTTAATAGTTTTATTATTGCATTGCGCCCCGCTGGCGATTTCCGTAAACGCTTAAAGTGAGCTTCTGTTGCTACGGAGCTGGGTAAATGACTTAAAAGATATTCAGCTTCTGCAAGCGAAAAATCACAACTGGCCGTCGCAAATACGGGCTGGTCTTTATCAAGTAAGTTTGAGCCAGTGTTGCCTGATTCGTCGATGTGGATGGTTTTCAAAGCGGCTCTCACTTTTAAATAAACTTAGGTCAGTAGTTGCGAACCTGCGATGATGCTGACGCCAATAGCCCAGATTGTTTCAAAAATTGAGCCAATCAAAGCTCGCATACAGCATTTAATAGTTTGCGCCATAGTTACCTCCTTAGTTTTGTTATCGTTTGCAGTAGATACAAGACGGATATATACATATCGGCATAACACTAAAAAAAGGGCTAAGGCACCAACAAGCACCCAAGGAATTGAACCCTGAACTACCACCCCTACTGGCCTAAGTTTACTTCGCCCAATTAACAATTTTCGTGTTCTTCGGTGGATTCCGTGGCTAAATCATAAAAAACTTTCGTGCGTTTCATGGCTAAAAAATCAAACCACCTAACTATTTACGTATTTCTTGCAGAAAGCGGTAAGTTTTAATGAGTTTTGAATTGGTTTTTGAGATTGAGAAGTAAGGCGTTTGCACCGCACCGAATTGCCGGAATGATCTTTCTACTGGTTCTATCATCGATCCTTCAAAATCAAATTTATTTACAAAAGTAGATACATATGCAATTATCTCTTTAATTAAAAG
>CAZIKJ010000085.1:0-2932 GCA_964539685.1 uncultured Pelistega sp. | reverse complement strand
GGTAAGTTTAGCCTCGGCCTGATTACACCGATTTCTCAACACTTCTGTGAGACCTGTAACCGTGTGCGCTTAGCCGTCGACGGCACTTTGTATATGTGCTTAGGCCAAGAGGAGCGCTTCGAATTGCGTCCTATGTTGCGTGCTGCTTGCTCCGATGAAGAATTAGAGCAGGCCATTCGTGAGGCGATTGAACTTAAGCCTGAACGCCATGAGTTCACCGAGAAGCCTGAGAAGCTGATCCGCTTTATGTCTATGACCGGCGGCTAATCACAGCTGGCTAATTCACCGTTACTTAAATAAGCAATATATTAAGGTCAATTAACCGAGCGATCTTGTGGCAAGCACCGTGCGACATCCTCTTTTATGATGTGTACAGTCGCTTCAGTTTCGCGTAGCTGCTGAATATAATCAGTATTGCTTACTCAGCAGCTTGTTAAGTCGCACTTTGCTGCCCTTACTTTTTCTTCGGCCGAAACGCCTGCGTCACGGCCTCATTCACCTCAATTCTTGGTCCCTGCAAGATATCAATGCAATACGGGATCGCTGAAAAAAGGCCATGCACAATAACTTGACCGTCCGCACCACGCACACCACCCAAAGTTTCCGCAATTGACTTCGGTTGACCAGGTAGGTTCACAATCAAAGCAGCTCCACGAATGACCGCCGTCTGACGCGATAATATCGCTGTTGGCACATAATGCAAACTAATTTGGCGCATCTGTTCACCAAAGCCTGGCATCTCTCGATCACCAACCGCTAAGGTCGCATCAGGCGTAATATCACGTGGCGCTGGGCCTGTACCACCCGTAGTGAAGATCAGTGCACACTGTTCAGTATCCGCTAAGGCCTTCAAAGCGCCCTCAATTTGTTGGCGTTCATCAGGAATAAGATGCTCGACGAACTCTAATGGATTCTTAACTGCCTTACTCAGCCAGTCTTTTAAAGCAGGCAAGCCTAAATCCGTGTAGACACCTTGACTCGCTCGGTCTGAGACGGACACCAAGCCAATCTTTACTTTCTCATAAGTCGCTGTTTGTACTGTTTCATCAGTCATTTAATTCACACCTAAATTAATAAATTTTGAACTTGGATTGCTTTGTGCAGACATTTACTTTACACGGCTTTATTGCTTACGCGGGCGTTTACTTTACATTGGCTTTGTTGCTTAGGTGGGTAGTTACTTTACATTGGCTATTACCTTGTGCATGCATTTGCCACTTAGATTTGCCACTTAGTTTACCCGCCTAGCAGTAGCCTTCACTTAAGATAAGGGATACACGCGCACCTTATCACCCACCGCAATCGTTGTCTCGGGCTCAAACTCCACGAGACAATTCGCCGCGGCAGCCGCCGATAGCATATGTGAGCCTTGGCGTGCCATGATGGTCACGACTAACTCGCCTTGCTCATCTAGCCCCATATGTGCACGGAGAAACTCACGGCGCTCTTGCGACTTAGTACGTGCGAATGTTGTCTTCGCCACTAAAGCACCTAAGGTCTGCACTGCTCCGCCTAAGTCCTCGCGCCCTAATATACGCTGAATCGCAGGTTTCACTAACACAGAGAAGGTGACAAATGAAGCCACTGGATTTCCAGGCAGCATCATCACATAGGTGTTACCAATCTCACCCCAGGCAAAAGGCTTACCAGGCTTTAAGAGCAATTTCCAATGCGTTAACTGACCCAACTGCTCCAAGGCATTCTTTAAGTGGTCTTCTTCACCAACCGAGACGCCGCCTGAAGTAATAATCAAATCACTTTTACTGGCAGCTTCTTGCAAGCGCGCCTTGGTAATCTCTAAATTATCGGGTAGACAACCCTGCTCCACCACTTCACAAGCCAAATTCTTCAGCAAAGCCACTGTCTGATAACGATTCGAATCAAAAATATGGCCCTCAGGCAAGCGGCCTTCCAGTTTTGTCGCATCGACCAGCTCATTACCACTTGAGAAGACTGACACGCGTAGTTTCCTATGCACAGGTAGCTGCGTGTAGCCTTGCGAAGCTGCCAAGCCAATCACCCCAGCATTGATATACATGCCCTTAGGTAGTAGCGTATCGCCACGCTTTAAATCTTCTGCTTGACGACGAATATTCTGATCCGCCTTAATCGGTTTAAGACAACGTAGTTCTGTGCCAGATACCTCCGTATGCTCTTGCATAATCACCGTGTCGCAGCCCGCAGGCGTAGGAGCACCGGTAAAAATCCGGCAAGCCTGTCCTGGCTGCAATTGCACAGGACTCGCCTTATCACCTGCCGCAATTCGCGCCACGATCGTATACGTATCAGAATCATGTAAGCTTAAAGCATAACCATCCATCGCACTATTATCGAATTGTGGCGAATCGTACTCCACCTGTACCTCTTGTGCGAGATAATGACCAAAACAATCCGCCAGTGGCATCTGAATGACCTCGGTCTGGCGCTGACTGACTTGGGCTAATAATTGGTCAAAAGCTTTATAAAAATCTAACATAGTATTCCCATCTAAAATATTACTGCAAGCTTAAATAATCCTGCATCTCATCATGGCTATTAAAATTACGCATATGTTCAAGTGTAAAGCATTCATCATAACAAGGTAACATATGGACTTGCTCTAAGAACCCTTGAATCCGTCGCTTACTATCGGTACGTAGGAAATACGCTAACTGCTCTAAGGCCTGGCGCTTCACTAATAGACTAGAGAATTGATGCACATGCCCTTCTAGCGCAGGTAAGGTCGCCATACAATGCGGCTCAGCTTGTTCCAAGAAATCCAGCAAGCGAGCTGTCATCTCAGTCGCCAAAAAGGGAGTATCACAGGCGGCTAATTGCACGTGCGTAATATCCTCTGGAAGATAGGCCGCCACACTCGCCAAGCCTGCTAAGGGCCCCATACCCTTAAACTCAGGGAGATCCTCAATCACAGAAAAGCCAAATTCACGATACG
>CAZIKJ010000084.1:0-1553 GCA_964539685.1 uncultured Pelistega sp. | reverse complement strand
ATAAAACCGAGTAGTAGCGTTTCGTTGAGCATTATTTATATAATTTATTTAAATTTAAATCGCCATAGAGGGCTTCAGTTTTTTATGAAGTCTCATTGTTAAAAAATCTCATTGTTAAGAAATCTCATAGCCGCAATTCATTTACTTTGCGACTTGTGGCTATTCAATTTAGCTGAGTTTCTTAAGGCGATAATATTTTAAGTGCGCAATAATATCATTAGCTTTTAACATTAGTTCTCAATAATATCCTCAGCTAAAAACCCACCACTCTGGTGCGCCCATAATTTTGCGTACAAGCCATTCTGCGCTAAGAGTTCTGTATGTGTGCCTGCTTCCACGATACGACCTTCATCCATCACAATCAGACGATCCATAGCGGCAATCGTGGATAAACGGTGAGCAATCGCAATCACCGTTTTATCGGCCATTAATTGGTAGAGACTATCTTGAATCGCTGCTTCAACTTCGGAGTCTAAAGCGCTAGTCGCTTCGTCAAGGAGTAAAATCGGTGCGTTTTTTAACATCACCCGAGCAATCGCAATCCGCTGACGCTGACCACCAGAAAGCTTAACCCCACGTTCGCCAACATGCGCATCGAAACCGCGACGTCCCTTCGAGTCAACTAAGTGCGCGATAAACTCATCGGCATGGGCATCGATAACGGCCTGGCGCATCTCTTCTTCGCTGGCATCAGGACGACCATAGAGAATATTGTCGCGTACAGAACGATGCAGCAAGGAAGTGTCTTGCGTGACCATACCAATCGCCGCACGTAGGGAGTTTTGCGTGACCTGAGCGATATTTTGACCATCAATCGTAATCTGTCCACCTTGCACATCATAAAAGCGTAAGAGCAAATTAACCGCACTTGATTTTCCTGCGCCAGAGCGACCCACCAAGCCAATTTTCTCGCCTGGTTTGATATGCAAATTAAATTGCTTGAATAAGGTCTTATTGTTATAGGAGAAATCCACATCTTCAAAGCGAATTTCGCCATGCTTGACAGCTAGGTCGGTAGCATTCGGTGCATCAACCACGGTGTGTGGTTTGGTCAAGGTATTAATGCCGTCACGCACGGTACCGATATTCTCAAACAGAGTGGCTGACTGCCACAGCATCCATTGCGATAAGCCGTTTAAGCGTAGCGCCATCGCGGTTGCTGCAGCGACAGCACCGACCGAGGTTTGTCCTTGTTGCCATAACCAGATACCGAGAATCGCCGTACTGCTGATTAAGAGTACATTCATACAGTGATTAATGATGTCTAGTTTTGACACAAGGCGCATCTGCGCATGTACCGTGACTAAAAATTCCTCCATTGCTTCTTGGGCATAATGACTCTCACGCTGAGCATGAGAGAAAAGTTTAACAGTCGCAATATTGGCATACGCGTCAGTGACACGCCCGGTCATTAGGGCTCGCGCATCGGCTTGGATTTGCGCTGTCTTACCAAGTTTAGGTATAAAGTAACGAAGAACAAGTAGAAAGATGATAAGCCATAGAGCGAATGGTAAGACGAACCAGGCATCAAAGCCGATAAGAATGACGGCACT
>CAZIKJ010000083.1:0-1783 GCA_964539685.1 uncultured Pelistega sp. | reverse complement strand
AACAATGTAATGTTAATTCACTTAAATTGATTTAGATTTAAATGCTTATAATCTGCTGCTTAATTAATTATTTTGCTTTAGCAACTGTATCTTTCAGTGCTTTACCTGGACGGAACTTAGGTACTTTAGCTTTCTTGATTTTGATTTCTTCGCCTGTACGAGGATTACGGCCCGTGCGAGCAGCTCGCTCTGACACGTAGAAAGTACCAAAACCAACTAGAGTAACAGGTTGGCCTTTTTTCAAGGAAGCTTTAACCGCTTCGATAGCGCCATCAAGAGCGCGACCAGCAGCAGCTTTAGAGATATCAGCTTGAGCAGCAATTTGTTCAATTAATTCGGTTTTATTCATTTAATTTACCCCTATGTACATAGTCATCTAAGAAACCACACTATGAATATATTCGCTTTATTACTGCTCACTGTCAAGAAAAAAGCCTGAAAATGAGCCTTTCTTGACGAGGATTAAAGGTTTTCCCGAGTATTATCAGGGCTATTGTAGGTTTTACAAGACAATGTAAACCACTCTAGGCCTTGTAACTAAGCCAGTTATATCTCGCAAAAGACCTATTCACGTCATTATTCTAAGAGGTCTAGCTCTTAATTATCTTATTAGTCGTTAAGACTCAGCATTAAGCGCTTGCTCGTAAGCTTGTTCAAAGTCAGCAATAATATCCTCAACCTCTTCAATCCCTACCGAGATGCGCAATAAGCTATCAGAGATTCCCATCTCGGCACGTAACTCCGCACTCATTTCATAATAGATGGTTGGTGCAACAGGTACACATAAGGTACGGTTATCACCCAAGTGCGTCGCTAAAATCACCACTTTTAGGTGATTCAAGAAACTGTAGAGATCCACCTCAGGATTCAACTCTACGGCTAAGAGCGCACCATAACCCTTATCAGCAAATAACTCCTTAGCACGTTGATGCTGTGGATGTGATTCAAGTCCAGGATATTTTACTGCTGAGAACATAGGGCTTTGCTGCATATACTGAGCAAGTTTTAAAGCATTGCCGAATGCCTTCTCCATTCGTAGGCTCAGGGTTTCAGCACCTAAGGCGATGCGGCTCGCTGAATCAGCACTGAGCGTAGCGCCCATATCACGTAGGCCTTTTTTCTTAGCTTGAAGTAGGCCCCAGCTATGGCTTGGTCCCGTTTTATAGGCCTCAATAATATTCGGATAGTTCGTCCAGTCATATAGACCGGTATTGGTTAATGAGCCGCCCAAGGCGCTAGCATGACCACAAATACCCTTAGACAATGAGTGCATTACTAGAGAAGCTTTAATATCTTTGCCCTTCAAGAGATATGGCGTCACCATGGTATTATCAACGAAATACACTAAATTGTGGTTCTCACAAAAATCGCCCATGCACTTGAGGTCACTCACTTGTGTTACTGGATTGGCAATGGTTTCAGTAAAAAGCATACGTGTGTTTGGCTGCAGGGCGGCTTCAACATTACGGATATCAGTGGTATCAACGAGCGTAATCTCAATGCCAAGACCTTCCAGGGTCATAAATAGGCTTTTCGTATTGCCAAAAATAAAGCGACTTGAAATCAGGTGGTCACCCGCTTTAAGCAAGGTTGTGAAAGCAGCGCTTAAAGCCGCCATGCCACTGGCGAAACTAACCGTACTCACACCCTCTTCTAATAAGGTAATTTTATTTTCTAAACCCGCTGAAGTAGGCGTGCCTTGACGAGAATAAGAAAAACCAGGCTGATTCTGGAACACCCCAATCAAACCTTCAACACGCTCAAACGCGTATTGGTTTGAAAT
>CAZIKJ010000082.1:0-2309 GCA_964539685.1 uncultured Pelistega sp. | reverse complement strand
GTTTACTAGTAGCCGCCTCCTGTGCCACCGCATCAGCACAAAGCATTACGGTTGTTGCTTTTGGTGGTGAAGGTCAAGCATCACAAGCACCCGCATATTATGAGCCTTTTGAAAAAGCCACTGGTGCTAAAGTGGTTGCCGCCGAATATAACGGCGAGTTAGGCAAGGTAAAGAGTATGGTCAACACCAATAGTGTGCAATGGGATGTTGTCCAAGTTGAATCTCCAGAGTTAGAGCGTGGCTGTGCCGAAGGGATTTTTGAAAAACTCGACTACAGCAAAATTATGCCTCGTGACGCTTTTATTGATAGCGCTGCTCATGATTGCGGTGTAGGTACTATTGTCTGGTCAGTCGTAATGGCTTATAACACTGACAAAATTAAAGACGCACCAAGCACTTGGGCCGACTTCTGGAATGTGCAGAAATATCCTGGCAAACGTGCGCTTCGTAAGGGTGCTAAATATAATTTAGAATTTGCCTTGATGGCCGATGGTGTTCCAGCTAAAGATGTGTATACCGTGCTCGGCTCACCCGAAGGTGTAGATCGCGCCTTCAAGAAATTAGACGAGATCAAATCAAATATCCAATGGTGGGAATCTGGCGCACAACCACAGCAGTACTTAGTCGCTGGCGATGTGGTCATGTCATCAGCCTATAATGCGCGTGTAACGACAGCAGTGAAGAAAGACAATCGCCCTCTCGCCTTAGTATGGCCAGAGAGCATTTATGCGCTTGACTACTGGGCCATTCCCAAAGGCAGCAAAAACACAGATTTAGCACAAAAATTTATTCAAGTCGCTAGCGAAAGTAAGAACCTGATACATTACTCAGAGCTAATGCCTTATGGCCCGACCACCAAAGAGTCTGTGCAAAACTTACCGCCGGCATTGGCTGAAACACTGCCAAGCTCAGAGAAAAACATGGAGCATGCGCTTGCATTAGACGTGGATTTCTGGACGGATTATGGTGAGTCTCTTGAGCAACGCTATAACGCTTGGGTAGCACAATAAGCGCTACGTTTCTTTTACTGACATTCTTATAAGGTGATATTTATTTATGAGCAATTACCCTGCTTTAAGTTTATATATTGACGGTGAGTTTCTTTCTGGTGAAGGACGCAAAACACAAGATATTATCAACCCTGCGACAGCACAGGTAATTGCTCAATTACCACATGCAAGCATCGAAGATTTAGACCGAGCACTTCAGGCTGCCGAACGTGCTTTCACCACATGGAAGCATAGCTCTCCCCTAGAACGCTCAGCAGTGTTGCGCAAAGCTGCACAGCTATCACGTGAACGCGCCAAAGAAATCGGTTTGAATATGACCTTGGACCAAGGTAAGCCCTTGGCTGAGTCAGTGACTGAAATTATTGCCTGCGCCGATCACTGCGACTGGCATGCAGAAGAGTGTCGTCGTATCTATGGCCGCGTTATTCCACCACGCACCCCCAATGTACGTCAGATTGTGGTGCGTGAACCGATCGGTGTCTGCGCCGCATTTACCCCATGGAACTTTCCGTATAATCAAGCGATTCGCAAGATTGCTGCGGCCATCGGTGCGGGCTGCACGATTATTTTAAAAGGGCCAGAAGACTCGCCGAGCGCCGTCATGGCCATTGCGCAAATTTTTCACGATGCTGGTTTACCAAAAGGCGTATTAAATATCGTTTGGGGCGAACCCGCTCAAGTCTCTGACTATCTGATTCGCTCTCCTATCGTTCGCAAAGTATCCTTCACTGGCTCAGTGCCTGTGGGCAAGCAGTTAGCAGCGCTAGCGGGCGCCCATATGAAACGCATTACCATGGAGTTGGGTGGCCACTCACCGGTCTTGGTATTTAAGGATGCCGATATTGATAAAGCCGCGAAGAATTTAGCGAAATTTAAAATCCGTAATGCTGGCCAAGTCTGTATTTCACCTACGCGTTTTTATGTTGAGCGTGCCGCTTATGATCAATTCCTCAGCAGCTTTGTTGCGGCACTGCAAGCCATTAAGGTAGGTGACGGCACTGTTGAAGGCACAGAAATGGGACCTCTTGCCCATGAGCGTCGTGTTGGCACCATGCAAAGTTTTGTTGACGATGCCAAACAACGCGGTGGTACCGTTGAGTTAGGTGGTCAAGCCTTAAGCGGCACAGGTTTTTTCTTCCCCCCTACGGTACTCACTAATATTAAAGACGATGCAATGGTGATGAATGAAGAACCGTTCGGACCGCTCGCACCCGTAGTCGCCTTTGATGAAATGGACGAAGTCATTAAGCGCGCGAATAGCCTACCCTTTGGCCTCTCTTCTTACGTCTTTACCAACTC
>CAZIKJ010000081.1:0-1862 GCA_964539685.1 uncultured Pelistega sp. | reverse complement strand
CCCTATTCGCCTCCGACGCCAACTGGGCCATGGCAATGCAAGCCTTCAGCCGTGGCAAACCAGGACTTGGCATCGTATTTGGTGGAGGTTTTGCACTCTGGCTTTTCTGGGTGATTGGGACGTGGCTTGGCGCCTCTTTCGGCAATGTCATTAGTGACCCCAAGCGCTTCGGCTTAGATATGATTATGGCCTGCTTTCTACTCGCCATGGTGGTTGCGGGCGAGAAGAATCTGCGCGTACTATTTATCTGGGGAGTCGCAGGTATCTCTTCTCTTCTAGCGTACTGGTATCTACCAGAGAATAGCCATATTATTGTCGGCACACTTGCCGGGGGTATTACCGGCGTCCTCATTAACGATGGAGACAAATAATGAATATTGATATCGCAGGTGCTGGTGCCTTCATCGTCGTTGTGATTATGGGTCTTGTGACTCTAGCTACTCGCTGGGGTGGCGTTTTTATCATGTCCTTCGTCCCCATCGGTAAGCGGGTGAGACAATTTATTCAGGCGATGTCAGGCTCTGTATTAATCGCTCTACTTACTCCTATTGCCGTCATGGGTGATTCTGGTGCTCGACTCGCCTTATTAGTGACGTTGATTATGATGCTCCTAGTGAAGAAACCCTTATTAGCGATTAGCTGTGGTGTGCTGACGGCAGCATTGGTGAGACTGATTTAATTGGCGCCTCTATCTGGATCCGACTGCTTGTCATTGGCTATGGCACCCATCAAGCCTGCCTTAGTTAAGCTAATGCAATTACGTTATGCCATACTCTATCGCAGCCATCAGGCGGGATTATATGAATTCAGGCGCAGCAACTTACTCTTCTTAGTCGATCAACCCAATCAGCGCGCTAGATCATCCATTCGTCTAGATTGACGCGCAAAAAAATACCTCGCTGATATGGCGAGGTATTTTTCAATGCTCTGTCATGAATGCGAAAAAGACAGGAAATCACTCATGACTCACAATACGCTAATGACTCAGCGCCCTCGTCCGAAGATAAATGAAAGCACAGCAATCACGAGGAAGATGAAAAATAGAATTTTAGCGATTCCGACGGCACTACCTGCAATACCACCAAACCCTAAAATACCTGCAATAATAGCGATCACAAAAAAGATTACAGCATAGTGCAACATAATATTCTCCTTGTTTGGTTTTATCACGCCCAAGAATATATAAGAACCAGGCTTTACAGCTGACTTAAGACATTTACTTTAAACAAAAAGCAAGCTGCTGATATGTAACAACTATAGCATAGACATTTTTTATCAGTAAAGCCTATTTAATAGACTAATACGTGTTTTACATCATCTTACAGAATGCTTAAAAACTTAGGAATAAAAAAAATCCCCTACAAAATTTAAGCCAACTAAATCGATAATGCATAAACTCAGGAGTGATTATCCCTAATATCGACGGTGTGAGATTGGCCCAGCCCTAGCCCAAGCAAAAAATTCATACGGGAAAAATTCAAACTTCAACACAAACGCATCACTTCAATTCTGTCTCAAAGTTACAAATCTTGGGCTAAGGCGCAGGTATTAATGCATAAATATGCTGCAACCGCACCTAAAACAATCCCTGGATAACACCCGCATCATCCACATCAATTGTATGTGCAGCAGGAATCGAAGGTAGCCCGGGCATGCGCATCATCGCGCCACATAAAGCCACCACAAATCCTGCTCCTGCAGCTACCGTCAAGCCACGCACGGTGATCCTAAAATTCTCTGGACAGGCGAGGAGCTTCGGATTATCACTTAAGGAATATTGAGTCTTGGCCATGCATACAGGGAGATGGTTAAAACCAAGTTGTTCGATCGTTTTTAAATCTTCTAAAGCCTCTGCGGTGAAG
>CAZIKJ010000080.1:0-3165 GCA_964539685.1 uncultured Pelistega sp. | reverse complement strand
CGGTCCTAGAAATGCGTGAAGCTAATGTCTTCACGCATTTTTTATGGATACGGCAATGACGACTTTACGACTAAATCCTCAGAATTTCCCTCTCTCCAGCAACACGTTACTCACACCAGGGTCTTGTTTCCAAGAATCCAGTGGTCCATCCAACCTCGTGAGTTTACAAGGCATCGCCCTAGCGAGTACACCTGTGGATATGCGCGCGGGTATGGATACCTTGATGGCTAAAGCGATTCAACAATTTGGTCAAGTCATCCCGCATCATGCCTACTTATTTACCAATCGCTCTCATAACCGTCTTAAGCTGATTGTGCATGATGGTTTTGGCCTCTGGCTTTGCTCGCGTCGACTCCATAAAGGTGCTTTTAAATGGAATGAGCGTGATGCTGGTAATCAGTCGCTTAGCCAAGAGCAATTATCGGCTTTACTGCTCGGCTTACCGTGGCAAGGACTGGGTGAGGCGAGCATTTATCGTTATGCGTAGTGCCTATTTTGTCGGGATAAAGACGTTATTTTATGGGCACAACATGACGTTGTTACGTCAATTAGGTTATCTCAGTATCGTTTTTTTGAGGGTACTCAGGCATACTGTTGGCTATGAGTATAGACATCACTTCTCTAACGACATTAACCGCTGACGAATTACGTCAACTGGTTCTGCAACAGCAACAAGACCACCAGATTTTGTTGGCTGAGAAGCAGCAACTACAGCATTCAACCCAGGCATTATTGGCCGAGAAGCAGCACCTGCATGCGCAAAAAATTGAATTAACTCAACTCAATGAGAAGCTCACGTTTGAACTGGCCGTACTGAGACGGCTCCGTTTTAGTAAGACCAGCGAACAGCTACATAGCGGTGCACAGGGGCAATTATTTGGTGAAGCGATTCATGAAGATATTGCCGCCATTGAGACAATCATTGAACAAGCGGCCTTGCCCCAAAAAAGCCCGTCAACGCCTCTCAACACCCAAGCTAAACAGACACCGTTACCGGAGATAGATTGGGGTAAATTCCCCCAAAAGACCATTATGCACGAACCCGACTCAACGGTATGTTCGTGTGGCTGTCAACTCAAGCGTATCGGTGAGGATGTGAGTCGTAAATTGGATTATACCCCTGGCACTTTTACCGTCGAGAATCATACGCGCGGTAAATGGGTCTGCCTCGAGTGCGAGACACTCACGCAAGCGCCCATGCCCGTTCAACTCATTGATAAAGGGGTCGCCACCTCTGGGCTCTTAGCCCATGTATTAATCGCTAAGTTTGTGGATCACTTGCCTTTATACCGTCAGACACAAATCTTTGCCCGTGCTGGCTATCCCTTAGCACGTTCAACCTTGGCGCAGTGGGTGGGTATTTGCGGTGTCCACCTGCAGCCCTTAGTGGACGCTTTACGTCAGCACTTACTGGCTCAGCCTGTTCTACACGCTGATGAGACGCCTGTGCGTATGTTATCTCCAGGCAATGGGAAGACTCATCAAGCGTACCTCTGGGCGTACACATCGACCGCCTTCAGTACGTTAAAGGGCGTCATCTATGATTTTACAGAAGGCCGTGCAGGGCGTCATGCGCAACAATTTTTAGGCCAATGGCAAGGTACCTTGGTCTGTGATGACTATGCAGGCTACAAAGTCTTGTTCCAAGAAGGCGCCATCATTGAGTCAGGGTGCTGGGCGCATGCGCGTCGAAAATTCTTTGATGTCTATCAAGCCAATAAAAGTGAACTGGCTAACTATGCCTTAGCCCAGATTCAGCAACTTTATCTGACTGAGCGAGACGTGCAAGCGCTCAAGCCTGAACAACGGCATCAGCATCGACAGACACACATGAAGCCGATACTCGATAAATTACATCAGTGGATGCAAGAACAGAGCCTTCTGGTGCCCCCCAAATCAGCGATTCTTAAAGCCTTGATGTATAGCCTCAATCGTTGGCAGGCCTTAACACGGTTCGTGGATGATGCCCGCTTGCCGATGGATAATAATGCCGTGGAGAACCTGATGCGCCCGATTGCGCTAGGGCGTAAGAATTGGTTGTTTGCAGGATCCTTACGTGCGGGCATGCGTGCGGCTGCCATTATGAGTTTATTACAATCCGCTAAGTTGAATGGACTGGATGTGCATGCGTACCTCACCGACGTCCTGACGCGTCTACCTGCCCACAAAGCCAGTCAAATTGATGAGCTACTTCCTCACAACTGGCAACCAAGTCCTACGTAATGATTTAAGGGCCGCAATAGGCGGCCCTTAATCAAGGTGTCTTCTACGGACGCTTACATTTTTAGCGCTCGCTATAAAGCTAATATAGTCTAGACACGCTTTTTATATTTTTATAAGAAAAAATAATTGTGCACTTGGTTGAGGTTTAATAAAGAGATGGTATTCGGTCTTATCATCTCTCATCTGCACCGAGATTCCCAACAGTGACCAAAGCACAACCACACCCAGCATAACCATCAAGAGATGATGAAAGCGCTTATTGCTATTCATCGCACTCCCCTTCTCTGCGCACACCCCGCGGGCATTTCTTTGCCACAATGCGCACATACATGTGGACATTGTTCCAAAGCACTTTGCATGCTACATACTGATCGCTTACATGCCACGATAGGTATTTGTGATTTCTCTGCTGCCGCGCGGAATGACTTCATCACATTATGACCAAGAAAGTCAGTTAATAAGATAAGGATTTGCGTACCACTAGGCAATTGCAAGTTCTTCTTCTGATGCGCAGGGTCCCTGCCTGTAATATGTTTATTGATTTTAATATTGTGGGCTTTTAGCACATCAGGCAAATTACCTAGACGATCCGCACCCACAATCACGGCTTCCATTGGCATAGCTAACTCCATAAAGTTCTCCCTATTGATAATGGCTCTTATTCTAAATGAGAATCATTATCAATACAAGTAAAAGATTATTCCTGTTGTTTTTAGAAATACTAGGGTTATTCATAGTTTTCACAAACTAACAAGTCTTTATAATCAAACAAACGTTTGAATATTTAATAACGGTGACAAATCATGACAATGAGTCGGTCTGAACAAACCAAGAAAGCCATCTTAGATGCTGCGGAACGCCTTTTTGTAAACAAAGGGCACGAAGGCTCATCGATGCGCGAAATTACGCAACTAGCGAATGTGAATTTAGCGGCCGTTAACT
>CAZIKJ010000079.1:0-14266 GCA_964539685.1 uncultured Pelistega sp. | reverse complement strand
GTTATTAATTCCACTTTTTATTCTATTGCACCAAAAAAGCTACGGCTTGTAAATTTCTTTAGTTGGACTTCGATAGACGCTTTTTGTATAGGATGTTACACTCCTTCAGATACTTATTATTTACTCTTAGTTGCTGCCTGTTATCGCTATGAATTTGCGCCGTTTTATCCCTGATCGTTTTACCAATTTATTGATTTTAGCGGTTCTTATTGCCACGGTATTACCCGTCCAAGGTCAGTCCGCTGTGGCCATGTCATGGGTAACTAACTTAGCGATCGCCTTACTATTTTTCTTACATGGTTCGCGCTTATCACGTGAGGCGATTATTAAGGGTGCTAGCCATTGGCGCTTACATACGGCAATTTTTAGTACGACTTTCATCTTCTTCCCCATTATGGGGGTGGTGTTAGGTCCTGTACTGCGCCCTTTCATCACGCCAGAACTCTATCTTGGCGTCCTCTATCTGTGTATTCTGCCAGCGACAGTACAATCAGCAATCGCTTTTACTTCGATTGCTCGTGGTAATGTCGCTGCTGCTGTCTGTAGCGCCTCGGCCTCTAGTATTATTGGTATTTTCTTAACGCCTTTATTAGTGGCGTTCTTGCTCGCCGAATATAGCAGTCAAATTCCTGAGTTTAATCTCGCCGCGATTGGCAAGATTGTGATGCAAATTTTCGTTCCCTTCGTCGTCGGGCACCTCTTACGTCCTTGGCTTGGGGGATGGATTATTCGTAATGCCAGTATGCTGCGCTGGGTCGATCAGGGTACGATTTTATTAGTGGTATATGCGGCTTTCTCTCAAGCGGTTAGTGAAGGCCTATGGCAACAAACTCCGCTCTATGCTTTGATTAGCGTGACGGTGATTAGTTGTATTATGCTGGCCATTGTCTTGGCATTCACGCACTATTTGGGTAAATGGGTGGGCTTCTCGCGTGAAGATCAAATTACCCTGGTGTTCGGTGGTTCAAAGAAAAGCCTTGCCAGTGGTCTACCAATGGCACAGGTGATTTTTGCTGGGCAAGCGATTGGGGCGATTGTACTGCCCCTGATTATCTTCCATCAAATTCAATTAATGGTGTGTGCTGTCTTAGCCAATCGCTATGCCAAGCAGTCAGAAGAAGTTAAAAGTCGCTCTAGCTAAGCTTTAAACCAAAACAAAATATGACTTCAATGGCGCATCTCAAGGCACCAATATCCTTGGCGCTTACTGGTTTAAATCAGCATAAAATACCGCGCCACTAAACGCTACAAAGTAGCACTAAGCACCCTCAAAGCTTGGGCCAGCGCCCGTATAGTTCATAAACTTGGTGTATTCGCCTGCAAAGGTTAAGCGTAAGGTGCCAATCGGGCCACTACGTTGCTTACCGATAATAATTTCAGCCGTACCCTTATCAGGGCTTTCTGGGTTATAGACTTCATCACGATAAATAAAGAGAATCACGTCAGCATCTTGCTCAATCGCCCCAGACTCACGTAGGTCACTCATAATCGGCCGCTTATTTGTCCGTTGTTCAAGACTACGGTTTAACTGTGATAAAGCGATAATCGGACAATCAAGCTCACGCGCCAAGCTCTTCAGGGAGCGGCTAATCTCTGAGATTTCCGCGGTACGGTTATCGACTCGGCCATTACCTGACATCAACTGCAGGTAATCGACTACGATCAAACCTAATTTACCTTCACGGCTGCGCAGGCGACGAGCACGTGCACGCAAATCCATAGGGGTGAGTGCTGCACTCTCATCAATATAAATCGGTGCATCTTGCAGCTGTTGGGTTGCATAGGTAATGCGCGGCCAATCTTCCTCATGTAAGCGGCCTGTCTTCATGCGCTGCTGGTTAATCTTACCGACCGAGCCCAGCATACGATGGCCTAATTGCACCGCATCCATCTCCATAGAAAACACCACCACAGGCAGTTTCTCTTCAAGCGCCACATGTTCAGCAATATTCATGGCAAACGAGGTCTTACCCATGGCTGGGCGTCCTGCAACAATAATCAGCTGCCCCCCATGTAAACCCGCTGTCTTGGAATCCAAATCGGTAAAGCCCGTACCAATCCCCGTGACATCAGAGTGATCATCACGCATATACAAGGCTTCCAGATTCTCAATCACCTGGACAATCACCCTGTCCATGGAATGAAAATCACCCTGGTTCTGGCCATTAGCCTGCGAGATCATAAAAATCTTGGATTCAGCTTCATCCAATAATTGACGTGCAGGACGACCTTGTGGATTAAAAGCGGTTGCCGCAATTTCATCACTGGCACTCACCAGTTGGCGCAGCATAGAGCGCTCACGCACAATCTCGGCATAACGTAGGATATTCGCGGCTGAGGGCGTGTTCGATGCAAGTGAGTTAAGGTAGACTAAGCCCCCTGCTTCGTCTTCTTTATTCACTAAGCGCAATGACTCTGCCACAGTAATCACGTCAGCAGGTCGATCCAGATTAATCAGCTCATTAATATGATGCCAAATTAAGCGGTGATCGTGACGATAAAAATCATGCTCATACACAATACCGTTAATATGCTCCATGGCTCGATTATCGAGTAATAAGCCTCCTAAGACCGCTTGCTCAGCCTCAATCGATTGGGGCGGCAGGCGCATCTGGGCTATTTGCGGATCCATTCTATGCAGATCTGGCGCGGGCGGTTCTGGTGCCTGCACCGACTCTACATCAAGGGGGAAGTCTTGTTCCGCAAAAACTTCAAAAGGGTCTGGAGTATTCATTAAACGCGTGGCTATTAAAGAGAGGTAAATCGAGAACTAAGCCATATATTGTAGCCTTAATTTGAATATGACGGTAAGCTAAATATTAGTATGTTCATGGTTACCACTTAATCAGATTAATGCACAGACGTGTGATTCACTTAAGGTATGGTCGTCAAGCTCATTAGATGGTGATCTATTCACGCCCTAAGATAAAAGACGTACAAAGCTTAAGCAAAATTATTAAGCTTGCTGCTGCTGAACTACTATCTAATCCATGAAAAAAGCCAACTCGTATTGAGTTGGCTTTATCAGGTCATGAGCTAATTACTTAACCCATATGGCATAAATTGAATTAAGCCATTTCACCTTGAATTACAACAGTGATATCAGCATTCACGTCAGCGTGCAAGTGTAAAGACACTGGGAATTCACCCACTGCTTTCAATGCACCGTCAGGTAAGCGAACTTGTTGCTTAACGATAGAATCAAAGCCAGCAGCAACGAGTGCAGCAGCGATGTCCATAGTGGTGACTGAACCGAATAGACGGCCATCAACACCCGCTTTTTGAGAAATCACTAAGCGGTATTCGTTAAGTTTAGTAGCTACTGCTTGTGCAGCGGCTAGACGTTCAGCTTGAGCTTGTTCTAGCTCAGCACGACGCTCTTGGAACTCAGCGATAGCTTCGTCAGTTGCACGACGAGCTTTCTTCTGAGGGATTAAATAGTTACGAGCAAAACCGTTACGTACTTTAACGATCTCACCTAAGTCACCTAATTTACCAATTTTTTCTAATAAAATAACTTGCATGATATGTCATCCCTATTAGTTATGGTTGTCAGTGTATGGAAGCAAAGCTAAGAAACGCGCACGTTTGATAGCGGTATCCAACTGACGTTGGTAGTTTGCTTTAGTACCTGTTAAACGAGCAGGAATAACTTTACCTGTTTCTGTAATAAAATCGCGTAATGTATCAACATCTTTGTAGTCAATTTCTTCTACGCCTGCTGCTGTAAAGCGGCAGAATTTGCGACGCTTAAACAACGGATTTTGTTGCGTAAATTTACTACGACGCTCCTTGCCTTTTTTCATGAAAGCCATGATTTTGCCTTTTAAATCGATGAGACCTAAGCCTCTAAACTGTTAACTTAAGGTGTTTACTTGACAGCTAATTCGCTGTTGTATGTAAGCACCTTACCATTTAGACCATATAGCTTGTGTTAGCAACGCTGCCAGTGTGTTGAGCGGGAAAGCTCACTGCCTGGATATGTAGAACTAATTTCGTTGAGTTCTTACGTGTCGGGGCCAAAAACCCTTCAACTCTTAACTCTGTACCAATAGCAATTGCCTGTAATTGTGTGGCTTGTGGGCCTAAGGCACGGGCCATAATGGTAAATTCTACTCGGCGTTGGTGAGCTGCTTCAATCACCTCAGCGCTATGCGCCAACATCAAGTCAAGAACCGGTAAACCTGCAGGGGTGTGACGTATAGATTGAAGCTCAACAACCCGCGCTTGGAGATAAACCTGATTCAAGATGATCTCGGAATTATTCTTCGCCTTCTGCTTCTGCAGCAGCTTCAGCTGGTACTTTACGTGCTTCTTCGCGCTCAACTGATTTCATCATTACTGATGCACCAGCTGGAGCTTTCTTAGACTTGATGATCAAGTTGCGTAAGATGGCATCGTTATAGCGGAAAGAATGCTCTAACTCGTCTAAAGTTGCTTGATCGCACTCGATATTAAGACACACGTAATGTGCTTTAACTAATTTCTGAATTGGGTAAGCCAATTGACGGCGACCCCAGTCTTCTGTACGGTGAACTTGACCACCGTTACCTGTTACCAAGGTTTGGTAACGTTCTGTCATGGCAGGAACCTGTTCGCTTTGATCAGGGTGCACAATAAACACTACTTCGTAGTGACGCATAATAACTCCTTAAGGATAAACCCACCTATTGTCTCGCTTTAGATCGAACGAAGATAAACCTGAATAAGTCATTCCGCTTAGGTATCCTTAAGGAAAACAAGGGAAAACAAGGAAAATCAAGAAATCCAAACCAAGCAACGAGTGGCTGGTTCAGCCCGCCTACCACACACCCCTTAAAATATAAGGAGCACACAATAAGTCGAGCAAGAAACTATCAATTATGGGATATTTCCATAAAATAATCAAGGATTTAGCCCTAGAAAAGGCAATTTCTAGGGCTAAATAGGGAATTTTAGGGGATTTGTGTTGCGTGAGAGAAACTAATTCAACTTCAATCACCCTTGGTCGAGGCAAGTCTAATGGCGTTAAGTGTTGCGTAAGAGAAACAAATTAACCTTCAATCACCGCATACGCTGAGTGATTATGTATCGACTCAAAGTTCTCTGCTTCAATGCGATAGCGCACGATGCCAGGAATTTGCTTCACTTGGCTGGCCACATCACGGATTAGGTCTTCAACGAACTTAGGGTTATCGTATGAGGTTTCAGTGACGTATTTCTCATCAGGACGCTTCAATAAGGCCCAAAGCTCTGAGGAGCCTTGCTTCTCAATCAGCTTAATCACTTCATCCATGCTGTAGTCTTCGTTGCTAACCATCTGCACGGTAATATGCGAGCGCTGATTGTGCGCACCATATTCTGAAATAGCCTTAGAGCAAGGACATAAGCTCATCACAGGAACCACTACATTCAACTCAAACTCTACCGCTTCTTCAGTTGCTGCTGCAGTCCATGTCACTTGGTAATCCATCAAGCTAGCAACACCAGAGACTGGCGCCTTCTTGTTGATGAAGTATGGGAAGCTAACAATGAGGTCACCCTTAGCCGCATTCAGCAAAGGCAACATCTCAGCCGCCATCTGCTTAAATAAGTCCATGGTCATTGACGTTGTGCGATAGGTATCTAACAAGGCCATAAAGCGTGACATATGTGTGCCCTTCTCGGTCTCTGGCAAGAACACCGTCAAGGTCCACTCAGCAATGGTTGGCTGAACTGAGCCGTCATCGGCTTGAATTAGCATGGGATGTTTCACACGACGTACACCAACACGCTGAATCGCAATGCGACGTGGGTCATAGCTGCTCTGCACATCAGGCATCAGCTGAGTGTTACTGATAATTGAATTCATAGTACTCAAACAATCTACTTTCTTAAAAGCGGCAGGCCTGAATCGACCTTACCGAGTATCCATAATAAGTTCTCATTGTACCTGAGATGCTCATTTAGGACTAATTTATAATACTGAAGGCTGTGATAGCCTACGCCTAAGATGCTAGTTAGACTTGCGCTTAGCTAGATTAGAACGCACTAAAAGTCGTCCTAAGCTGGCCTTAGCAGGCAAAATAAGCACGTGCTTGGCGTTCAATTCCGGCACCATCTAAACCAAGTTGGCTGAGGATCACGGCTTGATCACCATGGTCTATAAATTGGTCCGGTAAGCCCAATTGCAAGACTGGAATGGAAATTTGTTGTGTATGCAGGAATTCTGTGACTGCACTCCCTGCGCCCCCCATAGTACAGCCCTCTTCAATCGTCACAAAGCCATCATGAGTTTGTGCTAATTCTCGCAAGAGTTCTTCATCTAAGGGCTTAACAAAACGCATATCCACCACCGTGGCATCCAGTGCCTCGCCCGCTTGCATCGCCGCTGGCAATAAGGTGCCAAATGCCAATAAGGCAAGGTGCTTCGATGAGCTCTGACGCTTCGATGCTTTCTGCTCATCTAACTCTGTAACGCTCTGCTCGCTGCTTACTAAAATACTTGTGACCTCAACACGACTGGCCTGATCAGCTGAGACTTGTTCACTTGCCACTTGAACTCCAGATGCTTGGCGCTTTACCACAGCTTTACCCACTGGCACAGTACGTAAACCTGGTTCAATCTCAGCGCCGACACCAGCACCACGCGGGTAGCGTACACTCGCAGGGCCAGGGTAGGCATAACAGGTGCTTAATAATAAGCGTGCTTCATTTTCATCCGAAGGGGTTGCCACCACCATATTAGGTACACAACGCAAATAGGCAATATCATAGTTACCCGCATGGGTTGCACCATCGGCACCCACGATACCAGCGCGGTCCAAAGCGAACGTCACATCTAAATTCTGTAGGGCAACGTCATGAATAAACTGGTCATAACCACGCTGTAAGAAGGTTGAGTAAATCGCCACCACAGGCTTAAAGTCTTCACAGGCAATACCCGCAGCGAATGTCACCGCATGCTGCTCAGCAATGCCCACATCAAAATAACGCTTAGGAAAACGCTGCTCGAACTCCACTAAACCGCTGCCTTCACGCATCGCTGGAGTAATGCCCATCAGCTTCTCGTCCTGCTCGGCCATATCGCATATCCACTGCCCGAACACTTGTGTAAAGGTGACTTTGCTTGCGCCCTGCTTAGGTACGATACCCACCGATGGGTCGAATTTACCAGGGCCATGGTAAAGTACAGGATCCGCTTCAGCCAGCTTATAGCCTTGGCCTTTTTTCGTAATCACGTGCAAGAATTGCAGACCACCCAAGTCACGTAAATTCTCTAGTGTTGGCAATAATGAATCTAAGTCATGACCATCAATCGGGCCGGAATAATTAAAGCCTAGCTCTTCAAATAAGGTCGCAGGACCTAAGATTCCCTTCGCATGACCACGGAATTTACGTGCCAAATCCATCACAGGACTTGGCAGATGCTCTAATACCGCCTTGCCTAAATCATGTGCTTCTTTCGCTAAACTACCTGACATCAAGCGCACTAAATACTTGTTTAACGCACCCACAGGTGGCGAAATTGACATATCATTATCATTCAAGATAACGAGTAAATTAACATCTGGGGTGACACCCGCATTATTTAATGCTTCAAATGCCATGCCTGCCGTCATTGCCCCATCACCAATCACCGCGATATGTTGGCGCTTAACATTCGCATTACGCGAAGCGACAGCCATACCTAAAGCTGCTGAAATTGAAGTTGATGAATGTGCCGTACCAAAATTATCGTAGATTGATTCGCTGCGCTTCGGGAAGCCAGAAATACCACCAGCTTGGCGCAAACCACTCATCTGCTCACGACGTCCAGTGAGAATCTTATGGGCATAGGATTGATGACCAACGTCCCACACAATTCGATCATGTGGTGTCTGAAAAACACGATGCAAAGCCACTGTTAACTCGACCGTACCCAAATTCGATGATAAGTGTCCGCCTGTACGTGATACGGTGTGCAATATATAGTTGCGCAACTCGTCCGCCAACTGACTCAATTGCAGGCGGCTTAAGGGTTTTAAATCATCGGGGGATTGAATTTTTTCTAATAGTGTAAACATATTCGATTAATTATCACGGCGAATAATAAAATGAGCCAACTCACGTAGACGATTAGCTTGAGGACCCAAGGGCAAAATCGACTGCAAGGCTGCCTGATAAAGCTGCTCAGCAAATGCTTTAGATTCCTCTAAGCCCATAATCGAGACATAGGTCGGCTTATTATTTTGTGCATCTTTGCCAGCGGTCTTACCGAGCTCTTGGCTATCGGCAGTGACGTCTAAAATATCATCCACCACTTGGAACGCCAAGCCTATGGCTGCACCGTATGCCTCAAGTGCATTGCGTGTTTCAAAGTTAGCTGCTGCACAAATAGCTCCCATTAAGACACTGCCTTCAATCATAGCACCAGTTTTCAAGCGATGCATCTGTTGCAACTTATCTATACTGATGATTTGATCGGTATTCTGGGTATCAATGACCTGCCCACCCACCATGCCTAAGCTACCACTGGCGCGCGCTAAAACTTGTATTGCCTGAACAATCAAGGCTGGCGCCACAGGCATATTGGAGAGTTGCTCAAAAGCCAATGGCTGCATAGCATCGGCCGCTAATAAGGCTAAGCTTTCGCCATAAGCAATATGCAAAGTTGGCTTGCCACGACGCATCACATCATCATCCATGCACGGCAAATCATCATGCACCAATGAATAGGCATGGATTAATTCAACCGCCGCTGCTGCATGCGAAAGCGCTTGCGTTAAACTCGGCTCAAGCGTCAACTGTGTACTGCAGGCTTGACCCGCGGCATAGACAAGGGCTGCACGCACTCTTTTGCCCGCACCTAAGCAAGCATAGCGCATAGCTTCATGTAATACTTCAGGTTCTTCGATAACAGCGGGAAGTGCCTGCTCTAGTTGCTCATCAACGGCACTCACCGCATTCTGCAACCAATTTTCAAATGACAAATTGATATCATTCATGCAATGCCATTCCCTTATTCTTGCGCACTTAAAGGTCTTAATAAATTATCTTGCAAGACTTGCACTTGCTGACTCGCTGCATCCAGCTTCTTCTGGCAAATAATAGCCAAAGCAGCACCGCGCTCGTATACCTTGAGCGATTGCTCTAAGGCTAAGGTATTGCTTTCCATATCGTCAACAATTTTCTCAAGCTCGGCTAAGGCTTGCTCAAAGCTTAATTGCTCAAGCTCTTGGTTCAAATCACTCACTTTAAGTACCTCTTTTGTGCATTAAGCCCCTATTGTACGCAATCGTGACATCAGCTGTTGCTACAAGCGATTTCATCCTCGAAAATATTTCTTTTATATTGCTTAAAAAATATGCTAAGGTCTTGAAATGGCTATATAATTAGTCCTCTTTTTAAAACGGTGCTATTTTTTCATTAACCGCTATCTCATGACCCTTGGTGAGGTGGCTTTTTATTTTATAAGCGGGGGGTTCCATCATGTCAGACATCGCCAAGTTATCGCATCTCACACCAGGGAAGACACAACTACCTGTGCATGTATATTTTGACGACACCATTTTTGCTCACGAGCAAGAACATATCTTTAAAAATTCTTCCATCTACGTTGGCAACGAAAAAGCCGTCCAAGAGACAGGCGATTGGCGCACCTTGCCCCAAGAGAATGCTGGCCGCATCTTGGTACGCAATGAGCAAGGCGTAGAGTTACTGTCGAATGTATGCCGACACCGTCAAGCGATTATGCTCGGTGGTCAAGCAGGCAATGTCACCGACCCAAACAATAACACCGGTAATCTTCGTGATAATGGCGGCAATATTGTCTGTCCACTGCATCGCTGGACCTATAAAAATGATGGCGAGCTAATTGGCGCACCGCATTTTAATAAAAACCCATGTAAAAATTTGCAAAAGTTTCCGCTGCAAAATTGTCATGGCCTATTATTCGAAGGTCCACGCAATCCTGCTCACGATTTGCAGTCCTTATTTGTGCAAAGCCAATTTGATTTCTCTGACTATGTGCTTGACCATGTAGAAATGCATGAATGCAACTATAACTGGAAGACATTTATTGAAGTCTATTTAGAAGATTATCATGTGGAACCATTCCATCCTGGCCTTGGTCAGTTTGTGACATGCAGTGATTTAGAGTGGGAGTTCGCCGACTTTTTCAGTTCTCAACGTGTAGGCGTGCATCAAGCACTAGCCAATCCTGGCTCTAAAGTCTATCAACGTTGGCATGATGAAGTGCTCAAATTCCGTCAAGGTGAAAGCCCTGATTTTGGCGCGGTTTGGGTGACCTATTATCCAACCCATATGATTGAACTTTATCCACATGTCTTGGTGCTCTCAACGCTATACCCTATCAGCCCGCAGAAGACCATGAATGTGGTTGAATTCTACTATCCTGAGGAAATCGCCATGTTCGAACGCGAGTTTGTTGAAGCTCAACGTGCAGCCTATATGGAAACCGCGATTGAAGACGATGAGATTGCCGAGCGTATGGATGCAGGTCGCCTAGCCTTAATGCAGCGAGGTACTAGCGAAGTGGGTCCTTACCAATCTCCTATGGAAGACGGTATGCAACACTTTCATGAGTGGTATGCCAAGATGATGGATAAAGCTGTCTAAGCACTTTATCACTTTATTAGCACCATAAAAAGCCCAGTTTTGCAAGACTTCTCGTGAATGCAAATACTGGGCTTTTCGCCAAGACAATATACACCAGCTTAAAATGCCGACACTGGTCTTTTAAACCAATAAACCTACTTAGTCTTGCTGCTCAATCGTCACGGTTGGACGATTAGGATCAGCAATCCACTCACTCCATGAACCCGCATACAAGCCAGAACCCTTAAGACCTGCAATTTCCATGGCCAAAGCATTATGACAAGCGGTAATACCTGAACCACATTGATGCACAATCTGTTCAGGACTTGATGTCAGTGCTGAAAATTCCTCACGCAATTGCTCAGCCGATTTATAGTAACCCTCGGCATCCAAGTTCAGCGCGAACGGGCGGTTTAAGGCACCTGGAATATGCCCAGCCACGGCATCCATAGGCTCTTCTTCACCGCGATACCGCGCAGGCGCACGCGCATCAAGCAAAGTAAATTCTGGGGCTGCAAGATTACGCTCAACCGCATCTACGGTTACAAGACGCACCAAGCTCTCGCGTGGTGTCCACTGTTGTGGGGCGAGAGCTGGTGCTTCACCTGTTTCGATCTCACCTTCAATCGCACGCCAAGCTTTAAAACCACCACTGAGGATTTGGACGTTCTCGAAACCTAACCAGCGTAACATCCACCAGAGATGCGCCGCGAACATCATATTATCATTATCATAAATCACTACCGCATCATCAATATGGACACCTTTCTGGGCGATTAATGCAGCAAACTCATCGCGATTAGGCAAGGGGTGACGACCATTACTGCCCGTCTTCTCAGCCGCCAACTCCGTCTCATGATCAAGAAAAATTGCACCTGGAATATGTCCCTGCAAATACACATCATGGCCCCATGAATAGTTCATTAAATCATGACGTGCATCGAAAATACGTAATGTTTGTCCATCCTGCAGACGTGAACGTAAAGCAATAGCGGTTATTAAAATATCACTCATGAAGGATTCCTCTTTTGTTGTTGCATGGTACGCCACGCACTAAAAACACCGGCAAAAATAATCAAACCCATACCTAACCAGGCCCATGTATCAGGGAGAGTATCCCACATCACGATACCAATTAAGGCAGCAAAAATAATCGTACTATATTGTAAAACCGCTGCCAACATGGGTGAACCCGCACCATAGGCCTGCGTCATACATAATTGACCCAGCATGCCGAATACGCCCACCCCAAAAAGCGTAATCGCAGAGGCTAAGCTAAGCGCCAAGACATCGGCTTTTTGTACAGCGATTAAGCTGCTGAGGCAAATTACAATGGAAAAATAAAAGACCGTCCGCCAGACAGGCTCTCCGACTTGTCCTAAACTTTTTACTTGAAACATGGCTATAGAGGCAAAAAAACCTGATCCCAAACCCGCTATAGCACCAATCCATTGCTCTTCAGTAATGCTTGGACGCAAAATAAGTAACACCCCAAGAAAGCCTAGCAAGATCGTCAATAAGCGCCAAATATCTCGCTGCCCCTTACCAGCTCGATAGATTACCCAAGCCCCAATAAATAAGGACGAGGTATAGTTTAAGCTGGTTGCCGATGCGAGTGGTAAAAAACCATAACTAAAAAATACCAACCACAGCGCTGTACCGCCAAAAATATTCCGCTGCACATGCAGGCGCACGCTCTTAGGCTTTAAACTATGTTGGGTTAATAAGGCCCAGACTAAAATAAACACTACCGATGGCAAGCCTCGAGCCATCACAATCAGCGCCAAGGAAGTTCCTTGGTCGGTGGCCAACTTAACCCCAGCGCCCATGAGCGCAAACATTAACGAGGCGACTAACATCCATAAGGCTTGCATAGTAAATACGAATTAAATTGAAACATTTAGTTAAGTAAACTGCACGCGGAGTATTTAAAAAACCGCGTTAGCTCATCATATAATACATGATTCACATTACAATTAGGTATTCATTTCTTACTAGGATTCAGCTCGGATGAAACGTATCGTCTTATTCTTAATGACTAACTTGGCCGTTATGGTGGTGCTCAGCGTCACCTTAAGCCTAACTGGTGCCAATCGCTTTTTAACAGCCAATGGTATTGACTATCAGCAATTATTGATTTTCTCAGCGATTGTTGGTTTTACTGGTTCGATTATTTCGCTCTTGATGAGTAAGCGCATGGCAATTATGAGCACAGGTGCGCAAGTGATTGACCCACAAGCCCCCGCCAATAGTACTGAGGCCTGGTTGGTCGACACGGTACATCAATTAGCTGATCGTGCTGGCATTGGTCGTCCTGATGTGGCGATTTATCAAGGCGAGCCGAATGCGTTTGCGACAGGTGCTTTCAAAGACTCTTCCCTCGTTGCTGTATCGACTGGTTTGTTGCAAAGCATGACCGAGGAAGAAGTCACCGCGGTACTGGGCCATGAAGTTGCTCACGTCGCCAATGGCGATATGATTACCCTTACCTTGATTCAAGGTGTAGTGAATACTTTCGTCGTATTCTTTGCGCGTATCGCAGGTTACTTTGTTGACCGCGTACTCTTGAAAAATGATCGTGATGGTGTAGGCCCTGGCTACTATATTACAAGCATCATCTGTGAGATTATTTTCGGGATTTTGGCTTCAATTATTGTGGCTTGGTTCTCGCGCCAACGTGAATACCGCGCTGACTTGGGTTCTGCCCAGCTCTTAGGCTCAACCAAGCCGATGATTCACGCCTTGGCTCGTCTAGGTAATATTGAGCCAGGTGAATTGCCAAAAGGCATGGCCGCTTCGGGCATCTCTGGCAAGATTAATGTCGCCGCTCTATTCTCGACTCACCCACCGATGCAAAGCCGTATTAATGCCTTGCAGAATTTGAATGCGGGTTAATGTCTCGGTTTAATTAACGCTACTAGCCCTACAAACCTAAATCCCCCAAGACTGAATTCAGATCACTGATTTACATTCAGACTCGGGGGATTTTCTTATCTGTCACTCTATCTAATATCGCGCCTATTAAAGCTTGCTCCCTACTGAATTTAGACTCTTCAAGTGCCGATTCCCAGTTCTATGATAAGCGGCACTTTTAAACTCGTCTTGGCGCACGCCTCTCACCTTAATGAGCCTGCTCCCAATTCTGACCCTCTCCGACCTCAGCCAATAAGGGCACTGAAAGCTCTGCGACTTCGCTCATCAATCTAGGTAATGCCTCACGCACGCGATCGGCTTCCTCATCCTTAACCTCGAGTACCAGTTCATCGTGTACCTGCATAATCATCTTCGACTCGAGTTGCTCTTGCTCTAACCAATTTTGCACCGCCACCATAGCCATCTTAATGAGGTCCGCCGCAGTGCCTTGCATCGGCGCATTAATCGCCGCACGCTCAGCAGCGGCCTTAAGCGGTCCCTTAGCGCCTTTTATCTCAGGCAACCAAAGACGGCGACCAAAGACTGTCTGTACATAACCTTGGCTGGCAGCAAGCTCACGCGTCTTCTCCATATACATGGCCACACCTGGATAACGCATAAAATAACGATCGATGTAGCTCTTCGCGGCATCGCGCCCAATACCTAAGTTAGCTGCTAAGCCAAAGACACCCATGCCATAAATAAGACCAAAGTTAATGGCTTTAGCCGCGCGGCGTTGCTCTGATGTCACTTCATCCAGTGTGCTGCCGAATACCTCGGAGGCAGTAGCACGGTG
>CAZIKJ010000078.1:0-2138 GCA_964539685.1 uncultured Pelistega sp. | reverse complement strand
GGCGACATTTTTCAGTTGACGTTCAGCACCTTTGGCACCGACAGAGACAATTGCGCCATCAGATTGTGTGGCAGAACCAGCAAAGTCTGTGTAACTAATGCCATTAACGGTTACCGCAGTCGTAGGCTGATATTTGCTTGCAGCAGTACCGTCAGAGGCATTACCTAAAACAACCGCACCTGCTAAGCTAGCAGTGGCATCATTGCCGACAACAAAGGCGTTATCTGCCGTAATGGTGTTGTTATTACCAAGTGCATAAGAACCTGCACCACTGATGGTATTCGGGTCACCGACGGCACCAGAGCCAACACCTGTCACGACGTTACCTGTACCGATGCTAATGGTTTTAGCAGCAGTCGCTTGTGCATTGTCACCAATCGCGATGGAGCCAGCACCAGTGGCTTTTGCAGCACTACCCATGGCGACAGCATTTGTAGCACTAGCAATTGCTAGGTTACCGATAGCAACTGCATTCAAGCCTGAAGCGGAAGATTGCGCACCTGAGGCAATGGCATTCACACCTGAAGCTTGAGAACGATAACCTGTAGCGATCGCGCCTTTTTCAGTAGCACTTGAATGAGCGCCTAGTGCAAGAGCATGTTCTTTGGATGCGATGGCACGAGAACCAATAGCACTAGCCAGTGAACCTTGTGCGGATGAACCTGAACCTAAGACTGTCGTTCCGCTAGATAGGGCTGAAGCTGCATCACCGACCGCAGTTGAGCCTAGACCCTGTGCAACCGTTTCTCTGCCTACTGCAATAGACATGATACCAGTAACACGTGAGTCGGCACCAATTGCCATACTACCTAAGCCTTCTGCACTAGAGCTCTTGCCCATTGCAATAGAATCTTGGCCAGTCGCTAATGCACCACGCCCGATGGCGCTAGCATTTAAGCCAGTTGATTTGGCTGCAGTACCGATAGCAATGGACGATTCACTCTCTGCGCTTGATAGCGTACCAAGAGCGAGTGATTGTAAGCCAGTAGCATGAGCAGAAGAGCCTAGAGCAGTGGCAAATTCTGCATTAGCAAGAGCAAGGTTGCCCACAGCGGTGGCACCTGTTTCGCTGGCTTTAGAGAATGTGCCAAGTGCTGTTGTGTAGTCCTTAGTGGCACTTGCTTCAAAACCTAAAGCATTCGCACCTATACCAATTGCTTTAGAGTCAGACCCTAATGCGAGAGTTTGCTTGCCTTGTGCTAAAGCGTTGGAACTCATAGCATTGGACTGTAGACCGATGGCTTTAGAGTCAGATCCAAGGGCTAAGGTTTGTTTGCCAAGGGCGAGTGAGTTTGGACCAAAAGCACTTGAATCTAGGCCGATAGCTTTGGAGTCAGTACCGACGGCTAGTGTTCGTACACCATAAGCTAAAGAGTTAGTACCCATAGCGGTACTGTTACGACCGATAGCAGTAGCGTCCGCACCTGTGGCCGTGGTGTTACGGCCTAAAGCAAAGGCATCGGCGCCCGTAGCGGTAGTGTTACGACCGATCGCAGTAGCGTCAGCACCTGTGGCGGTGGTGTTACGGCCTAGAGCGAAGGCATCGGCGCCTGTCGCGGTAGTGTTACGACCGATCGCAGTAGCGTCAGCGCCTGTGGCCGTGGTGTTACGACCGATGGCGGTAGAGTTAGAACCCGAAGCGAGGGTGTTAAAGCCATCGGCGAGTGCAAAAGAGCCTGTTGCCGTTGAGTTTCTGCCGAAAGCGCCAGAGTTTGCACCCGTGGCTGTCACATTACGACCGATAGCAGTAGCGTCAGCACCTGTGGCGGTGGTGTTACGACCTAAAGCGAGTGCATTAGCGCCTGTCGCGGTAGTGTTACGACCGAAGGCGATGGCATCAGAGCCTGTAGCAGTTGAGTTCAAACCGATGGCTTTTGAGTTGGATCCGCTAGCAGTATTGTTAGCGCCAAGAGTGAAGCTATTCGCACCGCTTGAGGTGTTGTCCAAGCCGATCGCGGCCGCATTCTTACCGTTGGCAGTATTGTTGGCACCGAGGGTGAAGCTATACGCACCGCTTGAGGTGTTGTCTAAGCCGATCGCAGCGGCATTCTTACCGTTGGCGGTATTGTTGGCGCCAAGAGTGAAACTATTCGCACCGCTTGAGGTGTTATCCAAGCCGATCGCGGCGGCATTCTTAC
>CAZIKJ010000077.1:0-6369 GCA_964539685.1 uncultured Pelistega sp. | reverse complement strand
ACATTAGGTATTCACCTATGCACTAGGCTAACAACGCTTAATCCCACTTGGGTCTTCGCCGATGCACTAAGCTAACAACGTCTAATCCCACTTGGGTCTTTACCTATACGCTAAGCTAACAAGGCTTAATCCAACATGAGTAAATCTTCACGTGTTAATAAAACAATACACTCTTGCGTTGTTTCAGTATCTAAGAAGGTAGGGCTAATAGATGGGAAGGCAGTCAAGAAATTCTCATATTCATTGCCAATTTCTAACAGAATAAATCCATTGTCTTTAAGGTAGCTTGCTGATTTATGTAGAATCTTACGCACAAAATCCATACCATCTTCACCGCCTTCGAGTGCCATGACAGGTTCACGCTGATACTCAGTCGGCAAGTTGCGCATTGAGGTGCTATTCACATATGGCGGATTTGCGATAATGAAATCGTATTTTTTAGCGGGTAAATCAGTAAATAAATCGCTTTGAATAATGTTTACACGAGATTGTAATTGGTACATTTCTACATTACGCTGTGCAAGACGAATGGCATAGTCCGAGAGGTCTACTGCGTCCACTTGCGAAAATGGAAAGTTTAATGCGGCAATAATCGCGAGGTTGCCTGAACCCGTGCACATGTCGAGAATTTCTAAATCTTCTTCAGGGTCTTCAACCCATGGACTTAATTGTTGTACTAACAACTCTGAGATTGGAGAACGTGGCACAATAACGCGCTTGTCACAAATAAAGCGATAGCCTTGTAACCATGATTCACCAGTTAAATAGGCGAGTGGAGTGCGCTTTTTGACACGTGTTTCAATTAAATCTAAACAGCGCTTTTTTTCGCTTTCTAATAAACGCGCATCCAAGAAAGGATCCAATGTATCGAGAGGGAGGTTAAGCGCAAATAAAACCAGATAAACAGCTTCGTCCCATTCATTATCTGAGCCATGGCCAAAATAGAGATTGGCTTGGTTAAATTGTGATACACCGTAACGGATAATATCACGAACCGTTTTTAACTCATAAAAAGACTTTGACATAATAATTCCTTAAACCCCTTGGTTTTAATCACGATAGGAGACAGTCTACAATAAGATTATTTCTAAAGTGCGTTTATAGATGTTTTTAAGCGGCTCCAAGCAAGCAAGCTCAATATGCTCATTGACTTGGTGAATACTTGCATTAATGGGGCCAAACTCAATAACTTGAGGACAGATTTTAGCAATAAATCTGCCATCTGAGGTGCCACCCGTCGTAGAAAGTTGTGCATCAACGCCTGTTAACTCTTTAATTGCCTGTTGAATGGCTTTAGTTAAGTTGCCTGCTACGGTTAAAAACGGCTCACCACTTAATGACCAATCAATGCTGTACTCAATGCCATATTGATCTAAAATCTTATGTACACGTTGTTTTAAACCGTCTGCTGTGCTTGCTGTCGAATAACGGAAGTTAAACGTTACTGTGGCACTACCAGGTACGACATTATTGGCTCCGGTGCCAGCTTGGTAGTTCGAAATTTGAAAAGTAGTCGCAGGGAAGTACTCATTACCTTCATCCCATCGCTCGGCCACCAAATCAGCAATAGCTTGAGCGGCAAGGTGGATTGGATTGCGAACCATCTCAGGATAGGCAACATGGCCTTGTTTGCCTTTAATAGTGAGTACACCATTCAAAGAACCACGGCGGCCATTTTTAATCGTATCGCCAAATACCTTGCTGGAAGTAGGTTCACCCACAATACAATAATCAATGCTTTCTTGGCGTTGTTTTAAAACCTCGCAGACCTTAACGGTGCCATTGACTGAAGGGCCTTCTTCATCAGAAGTAATCAATAAGGCAATAGAGCCCTTATGATTGGGATGTTCTTCGACAAACTCTTTACAGGCCAAGGTAAATGCGGCGACTGAGCTCTTCATATCAGCAGCACCACGGCCATACAATATATCGCCTTGTATCGTCGCGGTAAATGGTGGTGTGTTCCAGCGCTCGCTTGGGCCACTTGGCACGACATCTGTATGGCCCGCGAAAACAATGAGTGGTGCGGTATGACCTCGTCGCAACCACAGGTTTTCGACCTCAGCAAATGGCATCGCTTCAGTTTTAAAACCTAATGGATTTAAAATTTCTGCCAAGCGTTGTTGACACGCATGATCCTCTGGGGTAACTGAAGGTCGATTAATTAAGTCTTCGGTGAGTTCGAGAACAGTAGGTGAGTGCATAATATGTCCGTATGTTTTCTGAGTATGATTAAGCACGTAGTAAATCATTAATGCTAGTTTTAGCGCGTGTTTTCGCATCAACCCGCTTGACAATCACTGCACATGCCAAGCTATGAGAACCATCAGCACTAGGTAATGAACCAGGGACGACGACTGAGCCTGAAGGTACACGACCATAAATAATTTCACCTGTTTCACGATTATAGATTTTAGTGCTTTGTGAGATAAATACGCCCATGGCGAGCACTGAGTTTTCTTCAATGATGACACCCTCAACCACTTCGGAGCGTGCGCCGATAAAGCAATTGTCTTCAATAATCGTGGGATTGGCTTGCAGGGGCTCTAATACACCACCAATGCCCACGCCTCCTGAAAGATGAACATGTTTACCAATTTGGGCGCATGAGCCGACCGTGGCCCAGGTATCCACCATAGTTCCCTCATCGACATAAGCGCCAATATTCACATACGAGGGCATTAACACAACATCACGACCTAGATATGCACCACGTCTTGCAACCGCAGGTGGCACCACACGAAATCCTGCATTGGCAAAATCATTGGAGGTATAGTCTTGAAATTTTAATGGTACTTTGTCGTAGAATTGTAGAGGGGTGTTATGTAAGACATCATTATCTTGCATGCGAAAAGAGAGTAATACGGCCTTTTTCAGCCATTGATGGACTTGCCATTCCCCATTGATTTTTTCGGCAACTCGCAGGCGTCCAGTGTCGAGGCCTTGAATGGCGTCTTCAATCGCCTCACGGATTGTTTTGTTGATGCTGTTCGGTGAGATTTCAGCACGAATGTCCCATGCTTGTTCAATAATTTGTTGTAAGTCTTGGCTCATAGTGTTCTCAATGGAGAATAAATACGTAAAAAATAAGAAATTAGGCGTAGTGCTTTTGCACAAATTCAGCAATTCGATGTGCGCCTTCAACACACTGCTCAAGTGGGGCGACTAGGGCAATACGAATTCGCTTAAGACCGGGATTTATGCCATCAAGCGAACCTGCTCTGGCTAAATAACTGCCAGGTAGAACAGTGACATTCATATGCTGATAGAGCGCTTGAACAAACTCATCATCAGCTACGGGTGTACCAGCCCATAGATAGAAGGAGGCATCGGGCATCTTGACATCTAAGACTGAGGATAAAATTGGGCAGACAGCGGCAAATTTCTCGCGATATTGACGTCGATTATCCTCAACATGTGCTTCATCGCTCCAGGCTGCAATGCTTGCCGCACTAAAGACAGGACTTAAGGCACTGCCATGATAGGTACGGTACAAGAGGAATTTAGCTAATAACCTTGCATCGCCAGCAACAAAACCAGAACGCATACCAGGTACGTTAGATCGCTTGGATAGGCTAGAAAAACAGACTAAATTATGAAAATCAGTGCGGCCACTTAAGTGTGCGGCTTGTAAGATACCGATAGGCGGGGCATCAAAGTAAATTTCTGAATAACATTCATCTGAAGCAATCACAAAGTTATAGCGTTCACTTAACTCAAATAGGTACTGCCACTCTTCGAGCGGCGTCACATTGCCTGCAGGATTGCCAGGCGAACAAATATACAGTAACTGAGTTTTTTGCCAGATTGATTCAGGTACACTTTGCCAGTCGGGAGCGAAGTTACGTTCTGCGATTGCATTTACAAAGTAAGGTGTTGCACCCGCTAGAAAAGCCGCTCCTTCATAAATTTGATAAAAAGGGTTAGGGCAGACCACTAAACTATCACTTGAGCCATCCAATACGGTCTGTGCAAATGCAAATAAGGCTTCCCGTGAACCTAGGCAAGGCAGAACCTGTGTCTCAGGATGAGGAGCAGGTATCTGATAGCGTTGGCTTAACCAGTGACTAATTGTTTGGCGTAAACCTAGGTCACCCTTAGTGGCAGGATATGTAGCCAAACCATCCATATGTGTGCTAATGGCTTGTTTAATCAGTTCTGGAGTGCTGTGCTTGGGTTCCCCAATGGATAAATTAATGGGGTTTAATGCGGGGTTGAGATTGGGAGTGTCGGATAAAAGTTGACGTAACTTTTCGAAAGGATAGGGGTTTAGTCGATTCAGTCGTGGGTTCATTGTGGCCATAACTCTAAAATTTTAGTTATTTATTGTAGCATTCACACCTATGTTTAACGCAAGAAAAAAATCCATTTTACCGAGATTTTTTTACGCACTTTTACTGCGATTTAATTGCACCAACACTGTGCGCAAAGCATTATCAGTGCTATATTTTAGGGCAATTTGTGATTTGTATGCGAGGCAGAAATTCTTTACGGTTTATGGATCAAAAATGATAAGGGCTCATATACTAAAACTTACGTTTCAATCTACAGAGCCCTTATACAGTATCGCTCTACAATAAATGTTTACTTCTCAGTGCAGCTTCAGGGGTTTATTTCGCTTCACGTAGTTCTTTAACATCCAATAGGAGCAACTCATTATCGTCCGCTTTATTCGGTTCACGGCTTGATGATTTTGGGTAGTTATTGTCATTACCAACAATGATGAAGTTATCACCAACAAAGTCGACATTCTCAATCGTAAAGAATGGGAAGACAAATTTACCGTCAACTAAATCACGCTTAGCTTTCTTATTTGGATCTTGAATATTCATCAGATCGATATAGGCAATTTTCTCTGCTGCATCTTTGCTAGGGTCTAATTTGATTTTATAGACACGTTTGAAATTAGCTGGCTGATCAAAGCATTGCGTCTTATCTTGTCCATCTTTACACGCTTTATCTTGCGTACCTTCTGTGTCATCACGCTCGATAATAAGGCCATAGGTGTCGTCAATCATATTGAAGTCACCAATTGAGTGCTTGGCATCTTCCATTGGGTATAACCAAGTCTTTCCAGTGTATTTTTCGTCTTTTACATCAAACTCAAAAATACGTAGGGCTGACTTACCGTCATGCTGCTCGTATTGAGCTTTATCAGCATCCCATAATGCGCCCTCAAGCAGTGGATAAAGCTTGCTTCCATCTGGAGAGGCAGCCATACCTTCAAACCCCTTAGAGCGCTTGGCTTGGAAGGCAGGGAGTTTACCATCAGGTGCGCCAGGTAAAATCATACCAGGACGATCTGGTGAGCTAATAACTTTGCCATCAAGCAGCGTATCAAAAACTGACTGTACATTACCTTGGCGGTCGAGTTTTAATAAGTAAGGTCCAAATTCCTCCCCAATCCAGAAATTATCGCCAATCACTTGGATGCTTTCTGGGTCAAAGTCGCTACCTGTTAAATAACGCTCCTTCGTATCCTCGTGTGTGATACGGAATGGAATGACTTTGTTTGGATCTTTAAGGAAAACAGTTTCTAGCGCTTCCCATTGGTCTTTATCAAAGTCAATTTTATAGTGACGGAAGAAAAGTGCACTATCGCTAGAGTTCAATTTATTACCTAAGCCATTATCAGTTAAGATCCAGAAGGTACCATCTTGCATATTCACGATGCCTGAGTGACCTTGCACTGGTTGACCTTCAAATGGGAAGTTAATCCCTGTTGGACGACCATTAGATTTTCCTTCGATACCACCTAGCTTATCAGTGCGTTTGGCTTCGTGGAATTTACCGTTAACTTTTAAGTCATTAGGCGCGTCAGCAGGGGCTTGTACTTTAGTATCACCAGGAAGAATAACATGACCCGCTAAACGAGCAGGTAATTCTTTGGCTGCAAAAGCATTAGCAGAAAAGGAGAACAGAACAGCTAGACTAATCGTTGATAAAGAGTATTTCATAATAGCTCCATACAGTGAAAGGTAAGTGAACTATACGAAAAGCAGTTTGCAAGATTATTGCAAAGCCAGGAATAAAATTGTGCAGCGATTGGCTGAGGAGAGATAGGGGAAAGGCATTGATGATCGTGTTGTTAATTAACCATTGCCTTTTAATATATATCTTAAATAATTAATCTTAAATACTTATGAATTTAATCTATAGTGTTTGACTCAGTTAATCAGAGCAAGGTATGCATACAGATTAACTGAGTCATCAGCGATGATCCATCGAGCCGACGCTTTAATGCATACGGCTATCGTCAATATAGCAGCCGAACAATTAAGACCGGCAAAGAGATACGAGCAACTCGCATTCATTGCCGTCATAGGCTGCATTACGGCAAGCCTAGCGTGCAAGCGTGACACACTCGCG
>CAZIKJ010000076.1:0-2751 GCA_964539685.1 uncultured Pelistega sp. | reverse complement strand
ACGGTACATCAGCCCCTAATTGAAGCCCCAGCGCCGCTAACTCATGATTATTGAGTCCAGTCTGCCATAAATAATTTAATGCCATCAAGGTACTGGCCGCATCACTTGAACCACCGCCTAAGCCAGCACCACTTGGTAATTGCTTGTCAATATGGATATCGGCACCAAAGTGGCTCCCTGTATGTGCTTGTAATAAGCGTGCCGCTCGCACAACTAGATCTTCTTCTGGTGCCACTCCAGGCATATCGCTAAGCCGCACGATCTGAGCATCATCACGGCGCTGGAAGCTTAGCTGGTCTTGCCAATCAACTAAGGTAAAGGCTGTCTGTAAGAGATGATAACCATCCGCGCGCCGCCCTACTACGTGCAAAAACAAATTAAGCTTAGCAGGGGCAGGCACTTGTAAAGAAGTCGGGACAAGCATCATCGTACTTAATCAATACTAATTCGCACATTAATTCTTTGGTTAGAGACCTGTCGAATAAGCGCAAGACGCTTGGGCCCTTGCGCATCGTAATCACTTAGGGTAACTTGCCAACCCGCTTGTTGAAAGCGGGTTAAGCGCTTGGCTTCATCATATTCAGCCCGCTCTATCGAGTACATGGGCATTGCGCGACCATGGATCCAATATTGCAAACCACTGACCGGAATCGGATTGCCTAAGACGTAGGTCACCAATTCATCAGGATTGCTTGCTTCTAAATATTCGCCATTCGCACGGGTCATGCTAGCATGACCTGGCCTAACTTCAACACGCGCTAAAACTTGCCCTAAAGGACTGCTCAAATCCAAGGTAATACGCTCTTGCTGCGATAACCAACGAAAATTACCTTGTACTGAATCTGTATTCCGTTCCAAGGCACGATCGAATACCAATAAAGCGAAACGTCCATCCCGTAATAATTGTTGCTCATGGCTAAGACTTGGATCAGCATCAATTAATGGTTTTGGCGTACTACATGCAGCTAAAGCAGCGATTACGGCCAAAACCGCCACTCTTGTTAAGCGCTTAATTATCATGGTTTAATTCCTAAATCTAGGCGTCGAATCGTCTGACGCAACACCTCATTATCTTTATCCTGTTGTTGGGCTTTCAGTAAAATGGTCTTGGCGCGTTCTTTGTCACCCATTGCCGCATATAAATCCGCCAAATGTGCAGCAATTTCAACCTGTTCCTCAATCTCATACGCTAACTCTAGATACTCTCGAGCCAGCACATAATTACCCAAACGAAATTGTAACCAGCCCATACTGTCGAGAATATATGGACTATGAGGGTCAAACACCAAGGCACGCTCAAGTAGGCTTTGCGCTTCGCTAAGATTGTAATTATTATCTGCAAACACATAGCCGAGTGCATTGTAAGCATGTGCATCACTCGGTTGCGCATCAATCACTTGACGTAAATATTTTTCAGTCAGGTCTAATTGCCCACGCATCTCGTAGAGCATAGCTAAGCTGTACTTAATCGAATTATCTTCAGGTAACTCTTTCAACGCTCGATCTAAATAAGCAATTGCCTGATCAGTACGCCCAGATTTTTGCAATATATCACCACCCACTAAATAAACCATCGATTTTTCTTCATCACTCTCTGAATGAACGGAAGATAATTTATCGAGTGCTTTCGTGATTTGTCCTGAACGTGCATACAGACGCGCCTTCTCAAGTTCAACGTCGATCGTCACATCTTCAGGTTTGAGCCTATCTAATTGCGCCAAGGCTAAACTATATTTTTTCTCTTCCGAATAGACTGAGGCCAACGCCATACGTGCTAATACTTCCATCTCCTTAGCGTTGGTACTTTCATTTTCTGTGGTCTGCTGACGTTGTTTCTGAATCTCAATAAATTGAATTAAGAGCTTGCGCGCTTGCTCATATTGTTGCGCATCTTTGTGCAATAAACCTTCAAAGTACAAGAGTTCAAAGTCCTCAGGATTCGCTTTGCGCATACGCTTGAGTTCAGTCGTTGCTTCCTGGTAATCACGGTCTCTGGCAAGCTCTTGAATATACCCCAAATACAATTCTCTTGAGGCTGGGTATTTATGCAAAAAAGCCTTAACGAAATTCAAGGCTTGCGCGCGACGTGGTCCTTGAGCCAAGAACAACACTCGACTTGCCGCTGGGACTAAGCTGGGATCTATATCTAAAGCCTTAAATGCCTCATCCCATGCTTCCTCAGCATAATTAACACGGACCGCAAAGTTCGACTTAATCATATGCAAGTCAGCTGAGTCTTGTAAAATCCCATGGGTCGCAAAATCAAAGACTTCTTTAGCTGCTTGACGATCATTTAACTCTTCAAGTAATGCCGCCGTCTCATACAAAACCACTTCTTGATCGTGCCCTTGCTGTGCCATCAAGAGATCCGCACGCAAGTGATCTGAGAGCTCACGGGTTTTCTGATTATCGCCCAATAATAAGTAGAATAAGGTTTTCGCTTCCTTACCCTTATCTAGCTGCACCCAGTATCGAGCTGCCTCAAGCGCCAGTGCAGATTGTTCAAGAGCAATATGTAATTTCGTAGCACGCTCCGCAATAGCAGGGGAGTTTTTGATATCTTTTAAGAAGTTGAGTGACTCTCGAGCTGCTAACTCATAATTTCCATCTTGAATAGCCACTTCAATGATAAGCACTTGATAAATTTCATCGGCTTGCATGGCATACGAAAAATCAAGTGGCAAAATCTCATCCGCCACTTTATATTCCAAAAATGGACGCAGATGACGTAAGCCTGGTAAGTCGATGGAT